>CAZDUQ010000224.1:0-2088 GCA_964508665.1 uncultured Oscillospiraceae bacterium
GCGACAAGGGCACCCCCATCGTCTTCATCCAGGGCTATTTTGACAACTATACCGCCGAATAAGGCATGACAAAAGGCGCTGTCCGTTTCGGACAGCGCCTTCGGCTTGTCAAAAGTCAAAGCTTATCCATTGATTTTTGACCGTGAACTGTGGTTCTTTGGCAGTCTCAAGCCGCCCGTGAGGGCGGCTTTTCTGCTGTTATCGTACTTCCACGGTCACCGGTTCCTCTGCCCGCCAGACGGAGGAATACTGGGGCAGGAGCCACACCTGATCGTCGGCGTAATCGGCATCCAGATAGATGGTCTCCACGAACCAGTCCTCCCACTCCTCCGGCGCAAGGTCGTCATACCCGCCGCCGCTCCAGCGCAGGATGGGGGATTCCTCCCCCTGGGCGTCCCGATAGCCACGGATCAGCTGGTGGGCCGCCACATCGGCCGCAGAGGCCCACTTGCGCTGCTGCGACTTGAAGCTGATCGCCCAGCCCTCGTCGGTCTGCCGGGCGGAAAGGAAGATCACGCCCTCCGGCCCGGCCCCGGCGGTGTTGTTTGCAAGATCCACATACACCGGCTGCTGGTCTTTGTCCAGCCACTCGGCCGCCGTGATCACCAGACGCAGATGATCGGCCTGATAAAAATAGGTGCTGTCCGCGCGGTAGGTGGTCACCAGACTGTCCCCCGAGCGGAAGGACAGCACACCGTTGGATTCGGTGTCAAAGCGCATCCCCCAGTCGGTCTCGATGTAGAAAAACAGCCGCTGCAAGGTCGCGGTATTCTCCGGATCGTCGGCCACCTGCACCCGCAGATGGGTGGGATAGACCTCCACCTGCCGGATGGTCACCCGCTGGCCGTCCAACTCCACCGTCTGCTCCACCGGATAGATCCTGGGGGCAGCGGTAAAGGCGGGATCATATTCCAGCAGGAAGGTGAATTCCACCGTCTCCCGTCGAAGCGCTTCTACCGTCAGGGTCGTGCCGTCAGACGAAGGAGCCACCTCCGCGGCCAGCGCTCCGTCATTGTCCCGGCTGTATACCTCCAGCGTCAGCTGAAGCTGCGCGGGCAGGTCGCCTTCGGTCACCTCCAGCATGGCGCTTTGCAGCTGCCCCACCGGCACATCGTGATCGTTCATGCCATAAATGCAGCTGCCGATGTGGCTGCCATCAGCCAGGCGGAAGGCCGGCTCGGCCTCCAGCGTTTCATAGTCCGTGCTTTCCAGCCGGAAGAACACATTCACCTGCTTCTGATCCACAATGAGATATTCCACCTTTGCGGTGATGCCTCCCCGGGTCTGGGTCAGGGACAGAGGCTGGACATATTCATTTTCCACCGCGGCCGACAGCGACCGGGAAAAGGTCACCGCCTGCGCCAGCTCCCGCAGACCGGGGATCCTGGAGCAGGCATAGGCCACCGGCACACAGAAATTCACCAGCGCCACAAACAGGACAAAAACCGCACACAGGCTGCCGCAGGTACGGACGATGCGCCGGTTGCGCCGTTGCAGACGCCGCTTGGCCCGTGCCAGCGTATCCTCCAACCCGGAGGGTTGCTGACTAAGCTTGCCCTGCAATGCCTGATATTCTTCCATTCGTGTCATTCAGGTTCCTCCTCTCCCAATTCCAGCCGCAAAAGCTGCAAGGCTCTGCGCTGGCGTGTAGCCGCCGTTCCTCGGGGAATGCCCAGAGCAGCCGCCGTCTCCTCCAGGGTGCATCCCGTAAAATATCGCAGGATCACTACATCCTGCAATTCCCGGGGGAGCTTCTCGATGGCCTCCCGCAGGGGCAAACGGTCATAGTCCTCAGAGCTTTGCTCCGGCGCGTCCTCCAGCGGCACCAGCCGCTTTTGCCGCCGCAGCTCGTCGCTGCACACGTTCAACAGGATGCGGGTCATCCAGGTGTGAAAATATTCCGGCTGCCGCAGCCGCCGGCAGCCCTTCAGGCCCTTGTAGACGGCCTCGTCCACGGCGTCCAGCGCGCCGCTCTCGCTGTGAAGATACAGCAGCGCCGTGCGGTACAGCCGTTCCCGCAGAGGCTCCAGTCTGCGGGCGAACTCCTCCTGTTTCACCGGCTCCACCTCCTTTCACCCATTAGACGGC
>CAZDUQ010000225.1:0-2068 GCA_964508665.1 uncultured Oscillospiraceae bacterium
AGAAGATCACCGGCAAGGAAGGCTTCAAGGGCATCAACCCCGATGAGTGCGTGGCCGTGGGCGCTGCCATTCAGGGCGGCGTGCTGGGCGGCGAGGTCAAGGACCTGCTGCTGCTGGACGTCACCCCCCTGTCTCTGGGCATCGAGACGCTGGGCGGCGTGTGCACCAAGATCATTGAGCGCAACACCACCATCCCCACCAACAAGAAGCAGATCTTCTCCACCGCCGCCGACGGGCAGACTTCCGTTGAGATCCACGTGCTCCAGGGCGAGCGCGACATGGCCGCCGGCAACAAGACGCTGGGCAAGTTCCATCTGGACGGCATCCCCGCCGCGCCCCGCGGCGTGCCACAGATCGAGGTGACCTTTGACATCGACTCCAACGGCATCGTCAACGTCTCCGCCAAGGATCTGGGCACCGGCAAGGAGCAGAAGATCACCATCACCTCCTCCTCCAACCTGAGCAAGGAGGATATCGACAAGGCCGTCAAGGAGGCCGAGCAGTTCGCCGCCGAGGACAAGAAGAACAAGGAAGCGGTGGATGTGCGCAACGAGGGCGAGAGCCTGGTCTATCAGACCGAGAAGTCTCTGGGCGAGCTGGGCGGCAAGATCTCCGCAGAGGAGAAGGCCACCGTGGAGAACGCCGTCAACAAGCTGAAGGAGACCCTGAAGGGCACCGACACCGAGGCCATCAAGGCCGACACCGAGGCCCTGAAGCAGGCCTTCTACGGCGTGGCCGAGAAGATGTACGCCCAGCAGGGCGGTCAGGGCGCTCCCGGCGCCGACTGCAACGGCAGCTGCGACAACTGCGGCAGCCAGACCGGCCCCAACGGCGAGACCGTCTATGACGCCGACTACAAGGTCGTGGACGACGACGAGCAGAAGTAAGAAACACCCATTTTTGCGCAGGCGGGGCTCAGCCCCGCTTTGCGCGCGCTTTTGAGGAGAAACTATGGCGGAACAGCGCGATCTTTATGAAGTCCTGGGCCTGCAAAAGGGCGCCAGCGACGATGAAATCAAAAAGGCCTATCGCAAGCTGGCGAAGAAATACCATCCCGATCTGAACCCCGGCGACAAGGAAGCCGAGCAGAAGATGAAGGAGGTCAACGGCGCCTATGAGGTGCTGTCCGACGCCGAAAAAAAGGCACGCTACGATCAGTACGGCTTTGCCGGCATCGACCCCAATTACGGCGGCGGTGCGGGAGCCGGCGGCTTTGGCGGCTTTTCGGATTTTGACCTGGGAGATATTTTCGGCTCCATGTTCGGCGGCGGCTTTGGCGGCGGACAGCAGGCAAGGCCCAACGGCCCCCGCAAGGGCGAGAGCCTGCGGGTCAATCTGACCCTGACCTTTGAGGAGGCGGTCTTCGGCTGCCAGAAGAGCGTCAGCATCACCCGCAACGAGAGCTGCAAGGAATGCGGCGGCTCGGGTGCCAAAAAGGGCACCTCGCCGGAGACCTGCCCGGTGTGCCGGGGCATGGGCCAGGTGAAGTCCACCCAGCGGACGCCCTTTGGCGTCTTTTCCTCCAACGCTCCCTGCCAGAACTGCCGGGGCACGGGAAAGATCATCAAGGAGCCCTGCTCCGCGTGCCACGGCGAGGGCCGGGTGCGCAAGAGCCGCACCATCCAGGTGAAGATCCCCGCCGGTATCGACGACGGGCAGACCATCTCCCTGCGTGGCGAGGGCAACGGCGGCCTGAACGGCGGCCCGGCGGGCGACCTGTATGTCACCGTGTCGGTGAAGCCCCACAAGATGTTCCAGCGGGATGGGCAGGATATCATTCTGGAGATGCCCATCTCCTTTACACAGGCGGCGCTGGGCGCCACGCTGACCGTCCCCACGGTGGACGGCAAGGTGCAGTACGAGCTGCCGGAGGGAACCCAGACCGGGGCGGTCTTCCGTCTGCGGGGCAGCGGCGTGCCCAACGTCAGTGGCCGGGGCCGGGGCGACCAGTATGTGAAGGTCACCGTGGAGGTGCCCAAGAACCTGAGCCACGAGCAGAAGGAGCTGCTGCGGAAGTTCGAGGAGACCACCGGAGACAGCTGCTACAGCGAGCGGGGCGGGTTCTTCA
>CAZDUQ010000226.1:0-2059 GCA_964508665.1 uncultured Oscillospiraceae bacterium
CGAGGGACAGCACTGGGCGCAGCCCGCTATGGAAGCCTTTTATAGCGCCGGATATCTGACACAGGGTTTGTCCGAACCGGACAGCATCATGACCCGAGACGAATTTTCCGCCATGCTGGGCCGGGTGACCGGCAGGAGCGCGAGCGATACCGGCAGCGGCACGATCACCCGTCAGGAGGCCGCCATGATGGTGGCGCAGAAGCTGGGCCTGAGCGGGGCTGACACCTCTGTCCTGGATCGTTTCAACGATGCCGGTACTGTCAGCGCGGAGGCCCGCCAGAGCATGGCCGCGCTGGTGGCTGCGGGCTATCTGAACGGCACGCACAAGGGTGAGCTGCTGCCCGACAAGCAGCTGACCCGCGCGGAAGCGGTCACCATGCTGAATAATGCCTTCGGCGCGCTGCGCGCCCTCAGCGGAGAGACCGTATACGGCACCGCCACCCTGACCTATGCCGAATACTACGCCGGTGATGTCACCACCACCGAGCACTACGGCGTGGACGGTGTCACCACCGCCACAGTCAGCAAGTACTCCACGCTGAAAAACACCTATTCCAACTACACCGAGGACAAAACGGACGGCTACAACATTCTGGGCGTTCTGAATGTAAGCGTGGCCGTAGACGCGGAGGATTACGCGGCCTATACGCAGCTGAATCCCACCTTTCAGGCTGGCACGCAGACCCCCGAGCAGTACAAGAAAGTCGATGTGGTAAACGGTAAGGCGGTCTACTCTGCCACAAAGCGCAATGTGGTCGATACCGTGAAGGATGCCACCGCTGTCCTCAAGACCGGCTCCACCTGGGGCGATTATGAGATCGATGTGTACGAGAACTCCACCAAGTACATCCGCAATTCCCGCTCTGACGAGGGCTTTGCCATCAACTCCTGCATTCAGGGCACGATCCTGGAGACCGAAAGCGGCCTGAGGGTGGGTCTGGAATTCCTGCAGAGCATGTGGGTTCAGCCCTGGGAGGTCTCCTTCAACGTCACCGAGGACAGCGCCCAGAACGCCCATATCACGGGCTGGGACAACCTGCCTGAGCTGGCCAGACTGGTGGGCGAAAAGGTCGTGAAGATCCACTACCTCATGCCGGACAGCACCTATGTCTATGAGTTTGACGGTATTTACATCAAGCCCGCCTACGCCGGGGAGAATACCGCTGCCGCCGCCTTTGCCGAGGGCTCTGCCGAGGTCGCCATCACAGGTGTCCCCGCCGATCTGGAGGATGTGACCGTCACCATAATCTACGGCTCCGGCCGCAAGAAGGTCACTGTTGTGGATGCCGCTGCCATTGTGGACGGCAAGGTCGTGATGGACAGCGTCTATGATGCCGCCCAGACCTACACCGTTACCATTTCCAGCAGCAATTACGCCGGTATCAACGCGGCAGTCCCTATGAACAGCACGCAGCTGGAGCAGATCAGGGCTCTGGTCGAGCAGGCAAAGGCCCTGATCGAGAGCGGAACCGCCGCCAACGACAGCGGCCTGATCGAGCACTATCAGGAGGCCCGGAAGCTGCTGGCTGATGCCGACAGCGTCACCTCCGTGGAGGCTGCGGAGCTGATCGAAGAGCTGACCGGACATCTGTCTGTTTATCTGTAAGCCTCGATTTGCAGAACTGATTTTTGACTTGACGCCCCGGGTCGTCTGAAAACGGCCCGGGGCGGCTCTCGACCTGCGGAGGATCTTGTACTACTATGATGCTTATCCTTTCACTGGCCCTGGCGGCTGTGTGTGTTCTGTTATTCGGTAAGGCGCTGCGCGCCCGGCCCGCTGCGTTTTATGTCGGTGCCGCCGTTCTTTCCGCTCTGGTGATCGCCATATACTGGCTGGCACCGGATTTTGTCAGCCTGTCTGTGCGCGGCAAGCTGCCGGTCTGGCTGGGCGCGCTGGGTACCGCCGGCTTTGTTCTGGTCATGTATGCCGGGGCGCTGCCCAACGGCCATCGGTGGATGAAACGGATCATGCCCATTCGCGGCGAGCTGTCCATTTGCGCCTGCCTGCTGACGCTGGGCCACAACCTCAGCTACGGCAAGAATTATCTGACCCCGGGCT
>CAZDUQ010000227.1:0-2047 GCA_964508665.1 uncultured Oscillospiraceae bacterium
TGCCCGAAGATGTGGAACGCATCGTCAGAAAGGTAGAGGACAGACGCAGGGAAGCACGATACAAGGGGCGAGACATCTGAAAGAGAAAACTAACGATTACTCCACTAAATCCAATGAATGATGTATAATGAACTGAAAACAAAAGAAGACTCGTGGATGCAGTCCGTCCACGAGAGTATCGACCGGCTGACGGCGATAATTGACGCCATCCCCGAAGACGGAGCGAACCCACTGGGAGAAGACGAATATCTGTGCGACAAGGAAGTGTCACGGCTGCTGAAAGTGAGCCGCAGGACACTGGGCGAGTACCGCAGTAACGGCACACTCCCTTACTATATGCTCGGCGGAAAGGTCTTGTACAAGCGGAGCGAGATTGAGCAGGTGTTGAAGCAGGGGTACAGAGGAACTAACCGAATGAAGGGCGGCGGCTAATCCTCCGTTTTTTTCAGAGAGAGCGAAATTTGCCGCTTGCCCCATATTCTTCAAAAGGTAAAAGAATAATCTCCAGTGGGAGAAAACAAGGACAGCATACAACCGGGGTATCGACACTGAACCCGTCTGTATGCTGTCCGCTATTTATTTTCTCCCCTTTTCCGTATTCTTATGATTTGAGCAAATTTTTCAGCCTAAAATAGGTTGATAAATGCGGTCATTTTTAATAACGGAGAACATTCTTGCCACAAGTTTGGCTCTGATTGCGTTTAAAACGGTCATTTTGTTTTTACCTTCTTCTACTTTCCTTTGGAAATATTCTTTCAGTTCACCCCCTTTCCGATGTGCTATTGCCACCGCTGCCATATGCAATAGAGCTTTCATATACTTGGCTGCCCGTAAGGAAACCCTGTTCTGTGAGTGCTGACTACTGCCTGAGGTATATGCAAAAGGTGCAACACCGACATAACAGCAAAATTGACGGGCATTTTCAAACTTTGTAAATCCTTCCGTTGCTATAATCATATTTAGTGCAATAACAGGGCCTATGCCATCAATAGACGTAAGTAATTGCATTTGGCGATTCAGCATCTTAGAACCTCTTATAATTTCATTCATTTTATCCGTTAGTGCATCTATCGTCTTTTGTAATGACATTATAAGGGATTTTAACCTTTTAGCTTTGGGGGCATAAATAGAATTTGGAATAAATTCTTTTTGGTCAGTAAGAATTGTCTTATATTTAGCCAAATCAGTAACATACATCGTCCTTTCTGCCTCTAATTGGGTTAGCATTATAACCTCGTCTGTTGGGCGTTTATATCGTTTCATTTTGTCGAAAAAACGAAAAGCATAAGTTGCAATACGACGGGCATCAACCTTGTCATTCTTGCCTCTGGTCATTCCACATGAGTATTTGATTTGAGTGGGATTCTCCAACCACAATTTAAATGAAAGAGAATTGGATGCACATATCAATGGATATGTATATTGTCCGGTGTGTTCTGCACAAATGACAAATTCATCGTTGTTAATTTCCAAATCATCCTTAATCCGACTTACAGTTTGCACGATTGCTTGTGTGTGGTTAACAATTTGTTCTTCAATAACCACCTTTGAGTTAAGCATAACGCAAATGTCCAATTTCTTTTTTGAGACATCAATGCCGATAAAATAAATCTTATCCATATATTTGTACTGGGATTTAAGCGAAAGGAAGGGCCTAACCTTAACCTAACAACCTTAACAACTATGTGTTATATTCTTATACAGGTCTGGGGTTGGGAAAAGCAAAGAGTCCAAATACGGAAATGAATCTTATTCTCGGTCACTCCTGGTTCACTCTTTGCACTCCTTTCTTTCAAAGTTTTTAATTAATCACAAAGTTAAATTTATTTTCGGCTACAAATCTAAGGTCGGTCGCTCATTTCCGTTGCCCGTCTGCCTCTCCAAGTGCAGACTTGAAAGGGGAAAGGTTTTCGGGCGGAATACGCTCGCAGCGGAGTGAGAGGAAGATTGCGCCCGAAACGGCTTGCCGCCATGACCTTTCAACTTTCACCCAAAGGCTGTACTTACCTTTGCAGACGAGCTTTCGGAAATGACTGACCGGCGGAAA
>CAZDUQ010000228.1:0-1991 GCA_964508665.1 uncultured Oscillospiraceae bacterium
CCGCACCTCGGTCAGGGGCAGATACACCCCCTGGGCGGCGCTTTCGGCGGCCAGCCGCTCCTTCAAAAACCACTGGAACTGGTTGGTCTCCGCCCCAAAGGCGGTGTACCGCGCCCCGAAGGCCCGCTCCAGCCACCGGGCCTTGTCCAACACATCCCGGATGATCTGATCCGGGTGCCGCCGCTGCAGGTCGGCATCCAATACATACATCACGCCGCTCTGCCGATGCTGGGCCAGGGTGAGGATGGCGGAAAAATCCGCGTCGCCGCTCTTGCCCAGACTGGGGTCGCAATAGCCGAAAAACCGGTAGGCTGCCCCCGGCTCCAGGCTTTCCCGGTCGTAAAACCGCAGCCACTCCCGGGGAAACAGGCACTGCGCCGGATCCCGGGGCCGGTTCTGCATCTCCTGCCAGAAGGCGCTCTCCCCCTCGCAGACCAGCATACACATCAGGTCGTAATAGCTCAGCTTCTGCGGCCACAGCACCTTTGTCCCTTCCAGCATCTCGGTCCTGTGCTCCTTGAAAAACCGCAGCGCCCGGGCGTCCCGGCTTTCATCCTCCCGGTTGGTATACAGCTCCCGCCAGCGTTCCCACAGCGGACTTTGGGAAAATCGCTCCACCGCCTGCCAGCGGCTCCCCCGGTAGGCCGGGTTGTCCAGCAGTTGCACCAGCAGGCTGTTGTGGTGCAGCACCGTGCCGATGCACACGATGTCGGTGTACCGGTCACCGGCCTTGGACACCGCGCCGAAGAACCACCGTTCCAGCTTGCGCCGCCCGTCGGGAGACAGCACCTCCTGATCGTTTTCGATGTCGTCCAGCAGGATGAGATCGGGCCGTCGCGCCCCGTGCCGCCGTCCCCGCAGCTTCTGTCCGGAGCCCACGGCATCGATGCGGCAGCCGTTTTGCAGCAGGATCACCCCGCTTTTCCATACCTTTCCCTTCTGTTCCCCGAAGTCCGCCAGCAGCAGCTCGTTTTCCTCCAGCTCGGCCTTGATGCAGTCCAGAAAGCTCACCGCCTGCCCCTCGGTGTCCGAGACCAGCAGGATGTACTTTTTGTACCCGAACAGCGCCGCATGGAGCACATTTTGCAGACTCATGACGGTGGATTTGGCGTGGCCCCGGGGCGCGGCCAGCGCCAGACGGCAGCCGCCGCTCTCCAGCATCCGGGGCAGGGTCTCCGGCCCGGGCGTCAGCCCCTTCATCACCCGGCGCTTCCACAGCCGACACAGCTGCCGGTGAAACGCGGGGGAGGGCGCCGTAAAATAGTGGCCCAGATACCGCCGGCCGAAGGCCATGGGATCACCGGCGCAGACCTCCCGCACAGGCACCTTTGTTTTCATACCGACTCCTCCTTCCTCCCAGCAGTTTAGATGTCCCTGACGGAGATTTCCATTTGACACCGTTTCGACCCTGCTTCGGTTTTGTTTGACATTTTGCGTCACAGCGGTATAATGGTTGTTGGAAGATCAAACAGAAAAGAGGCTGTTCTTATGTTTCATACCATGACCATTGCCGGGCTGGAGCGTCATCTGCCCATCTGCCGCGTTACCAACGACCTGTACATCGCGGGCTTCGTCATCTTCGGCGACGCGCCCCTGACCGTGGCCTGTGCCGCCGAGCTGCTGAAAAAGGCGCCGGACTACGACTACCTGATCACTGCTGAGGCAAAGGGCATCCCCCTGGCCCACGAAATGGCCCGTCAGCACGGCGACGAGACCTATTTCATCGCCCGCAAGCACACCAAGCTGTATATGCAGACGGTCTTTGGCGTGGAGGTGCGCTCCATCACCACCGACGCCGTGCAGCACCTGTATCTGGACGGGGCTGATGCCGAGAAGATGAAGGGTAAGCGCATCCTCATCGTGGATGATGTGATCTCCACCGGTGAGTCTCTCCGGGCTGTGGAGGCGTTGGTGGAAAAGGCCGGCGGCATCGTCTGCGGCCGGATGTCCATTCTGGCGGAGGGTGACGCCCAGACCCGGCAGGACATCAC
>CAZDUQ010000229.1:0-1988 GCA_964508665.1 uncultured Oscillospiraceae bacterium
CGCCCCGGGCAGCCCGGCCTGATCGCCGCTGTTGCGGGGCAAAAACAGCCCCATGGTGCGATACACATCCTGACAGATGGAGGAGCAGTCCCAGCCGTCAGCCGTGCCGCCCCAGCCGTAGCGACACCCCAGCAGACGAAAGGCCTGCCGCAGCAGATTTTCACTGGTAAAGGCCAGCGCCCCCACCGTCACCTCCTCCTGCATGGGGATGCGGGCCGCCGCCGTTTCCAGCTGCCCTTCCCCGTTCCGCAGGGGCAGCAGCACCACATGGCAGTTGTCTGAAATGGCGTTGTCCGCCACCGTCCCCTCCGGCGCCAGTGGCAGCCGGGTGCCCATGCGCAGGACGACGTTCTGCTGCCCCGGATTGGAGAAGCTGCCCTCCAGGGCCAGTCGGGGCGCCAGTACGATGAGGAAGTCCTCCTGCAACGCCGTGTACAGCTCCAGCCAGCGCGCCCGGTCGCAGACTGCCACCTGCTCCGTCCGGATCCAGCCCAGATAATCATAGGCCCGCACCAGCAGCCACTGACCGTCGGTGGAGGTGTGCAGCACCAGCACCGGCTCCCACACCTTCAGCGCGGTCTCCACGCCCTTGTCGTACTCCCGGGCATCGGGGGAGTCGTACAGCGGCAGGTCGGAGGGATAGGCCCGCAGCAGTGCGTTTTCGGTGACGAAGCCGTAGCGCACCGGGTTGCTCTGCGCTATCGCGGCAGAATTGCGGTTTTCGGCGATCTGCTGCTGCTCCTTCGCCGTGATGAGCCCTGCGGGCGTGTAATAGCCGCTGCCGGGCGAAAGAGGATAGGTGCCCAGCAGCGCCGTCAGCCGCAGCGCGCTCAGGCTTTCCGACCAGTCGGTCAGCGCCTCGATCCCCAGACTGCCCGCCAGCGCGGCATTGTAGGCCCCGATCTCCTCAGCGGTCATGCGCACGGCCTGCGGCTCCTGGCACAGACCGATCCAGAAGTCTGCCGTCTGCATCTCCGCCCAGGTGCGGTTAAAGGGCTCCATCTCGCCGGACAGCGCCGTCGCGTCGGAAGACGCTGTCGTGTCCGACTGCGCGGCAGCCGGTGCCTCGGGCGTTTCATCCTCCGATGCATCGCCCTGACCGGATGTGCCGGCACAGGCGCACAGGCCCGCCAGCAGACAAAGACAAAGCATCAGACAAAGCAGGCGTTTCACAGGCATCGCTCCCTCGATTTTTTCTGCCATCAGCATACCCCCGGTGGGGGCGGCTGTCAATACGAAAAGAAAAATTTCAAAAAACGCAAAAAAAGGCTTGCTTTTTTCTTTTATATCCGCTATAATAAACAAGCCGTTAAAAATGCGGAAGGCGATGAGGGCCTTTAGCTCAGTTGGTTAGAGCAGCCGGCTCATAACCGGTCGGTCCCGGGTTCGAGTCCCTGAAGGCCCACCATTTTTTCGGCAGAACTTCATATCGTTTTTACGGTAGATCACACTCGGAGAAGTCGCGTAGTTGGTCGAGCGCGCACGACTGGAAATCGTGTAGGCCTCATAAGGGTCTCGAGAGTTCGAATCTCTTCTCCGCCAGAAAGTCCTGTAACCACAATGGTTACAGGACTTTTTCTTGCTATTTTCACAGATGAATATGAGGGGAAGATTGCCAATGTTCTAACATATGTTCTAACATAGCTTGCTGACATCTTGCAAAATCCTGTTCCATGCGCCTGTAGCGGGCTCCTGCATTTCAGTGAGTACATGCGAATAGGTGTCCATAGTGATACCGATAGAGGAATGACCCAGCATAGAGGATACAATTTTCGCAGGAACATGGCTTTGAAGCATGAGCGTTGCATGAGTATGCCCTTACGGTATAATTACGACAAACCGGAAAAGCCCCGTATTGCAAGTGTTTATAGTGATAAGGAAGTATCTACACAACAACTTATCAAAAACGCTGACAGACAGGTTGCAGGCTTAAAGCAGAGAGTTAATCACTTTCAAAAGTGGTTGGCTCTCTGTTTTTTGTTACGCAG
>CAZDUQ010000230.1:0-1987 GCA_964508665.1 uncultured Oscillospiraceae bacterium
GCGTTTTGGCACAGACTTTCTCTGGGAGGTGCGTGTTATGGACGAACAAGCGGAGGCGCGGCAGTCCATCGAGGCGCTGGGCAGCACGGTCGCGCAGGGGCGCCACGCCATCCACTGCCTGACCATCGTGGGACAGATCGAGGGGCATCAGGCCCTTTCCAGCCAGACCAAAACCACCCAATACGAGCACGTCCTGCCGCTGCTGGCCTCTATCGAGGAGAGCCCGGAGATCCACGGGCTGCTGATCCTGCTGAATACGGCGGGCGGGGATGTGGAGGCCGGGCTGGCCATCGCCGAGCTCATCGCCGGGATGGCCAAGCCCACCGTCTCGCTGGTGCTGGGGGGCGGGCATTCCATCGGGGTGCCGCTGGCGGTGGCGGCCAGAAGGTGCTTTATCGCGCCGACGGCCTCCATGACGCTCCATCCGGTGCGGATGAACGGCACGGTGCTGGGGGTGCCCCAGGTGTCGGCCTATTTCAGCCGGGTGCAGGAGAGCATTGTCACCTTTATCGCCGCCAATTCCCGCATATCTCCCGAAAAGCTGCGGGAGCTGATGCAGCGCAACGGGCAGCTGATGGGAGAGGTGGGCAGTCTGCTCTACGGGCGGGAGGCGGTGGAGCTGGGGCTGTGCGACCGGCTGGGCGGGCTGCACGACGCACTGGCCTGTCTTCATGACATGATCGACCGGGATCGGGGTGATGGACAGCATGGAACGACCTGAGGGATGGTGGATGCGGCTGTATCGGCCGCCGGAGCTGCCGCCGGAATTCCGGGCGGAAAACCGGGATCTGAAGACGCCCCGGACAGAGGAGGCGGAGCCCATCGATCCGCGTTTGTTCTGGCGGTGGCCCTTTTAGCCGGGGACGAGCCGGAAGGCTGAGGCTGTCAAGGAACCCGGGGAATGCGGTTCTTTGACAGTCTCGCGGCGCGAAGGGTGTCGATGAGAAAATTTGCTTTTTTTTGCAGTCTGTGCTATACTGTCCTTCAATGATGGAACTTTGATCCGCGCCTGACCACTCAAGGGCCGGATTTTTGGATAATACATACGAGATGAACACCGTGTCGTGCCACCGCCGGAGGGAATGCTCCGGTGGCTTTCTTTGAGTGCGCGGCACACCGATCAGTAAAGGAGAAGAACGACCCAATATGGCTGAAAACAAAAAAGAACCCGTCCAGGCCCGCAAGCGCGGCACGCAGTCGGCGCAGAAATCCGCGGCCAAGCCCGCAGGCAAGCTGCCCGCCGCCCGCCGCCGTGGGGGCCAGTCCGCTGCCGCCAGGACCGCAAAGGCAGCCGCCCCCCGCAAGACCGCTCAGCAGGCCGTAAAGATGGCGCAGGAGACCGCCAAGGTGGCCACCGACGCCGTGAAGAATCTCTCGGGGGCGCTGCGTACCGAGGGCAAGCGGACGACCAAAAGATCCGCGAAGCAGACCCAGACCTTTGCCGGCGGCAAGCTGAAGATCATCTCCCTGGGCGGTCTCAACGAGATCGGCAAGAACATGACCGTGCTGGAATATGACAACGATATCATCGTCATCGATGCCGGCATGACCTTCCCTGACGAGGATCTGCTGGGGGTGGACATGGTCATCCCCGACATCACCTATCTGCGAAAAAATCAGGATCGGCTGCGTGGCATTTTCATCACTCACGGGCATGAGGATCACATCGGCGCGCTGCCCTATGTGCTGCGGGAGCTGAATGTGCCGGTGTACTGCACCGCCCTGACCGCCGGGCTGGTGAAGCTCAAGCTCAGCGAGCACAAGGACGTGAAAAAGCCCAGGATCCATGTGAAAAAGGACGGCGACAAGGTCAAGGTCGGCTGCTTTGAGGTGGAATTCCTCCATGTGAACCACTCCATCGCCGACGCCTGCGCCTTTGCCATCAAAACGCCCGTTGGCGTGGTGGTCGCCACCGGCGACTTCAAGATCGACACCACCCCCATCGACGGCAAGATGATCGATCTGCCCCGGCTGGGCGAGCTGGGCA
>CAZDUQ010000231.1:0-1977 GCA_964508665.1 uncultured Oscillospiraceae bacterium
TACCAGAGTGGGAATTTCACCCACTTATATTTCAAGCGCCGAACTGGCGCACTCCGTTCTATCTTTATTATATCCCATTTTTCTTGTTTTGCAACATATATTTGAGATTTTGTCTCGTATTTTATCTTTAAGTGCTTAATAATATAACGCCTATTAAAAATTTCGAGGACAGCGTATAATGCTATGTTCCTTATTTACACTCTGCCTGTACCTCTGGCAGCCAAGGCATTAAGTCATCCAGCAGTTCCGGATATTGCTGCCATGGCGTGTCCGGCATGTACAAAAGCAGATATTTAAGATACTCAAATACGTTGAGTCCATTTGCTTTTGCGGTCTCGACCAGACTGTATACTGCAGCTGATGCAGATGCTCCCTTCGGGGTATCTGCAAAGAGCCAGTTTTTGCGTCCTACGGTAAACGGACGAATGGCATTCTCTGCAGCATTGTTGGAAAGAGAACATCTTCCGTCAAGAAGATAGTTTCTGCGACCTCTTCTATCAGACGGCAGACGGCCGGCTTCATTCTCTCTTCTACGGTACCAGTGCCCTCACAGAACTCCTTGTCGTTACCTGTTTCATGAATCCAATAAAGCATCCACCCGTAACGCAACGTAATCCTTGTGCTCATAAGCATCACTCAATGCACTTACCCTACTTTTAATTCCTAATAACCTCTCCATAGAGACTAACCGTTTAACTGCTTCAGCCAATGTTTCAGAAATTCCCCAGACTAAGAGGCTAATATTACTTCTCGTTGTTTCACTTGCCTCAAACGCATGATTGAAATCAATCATTGGCGCTATGCCTATTACTTTATCGTCAACAAACAAAATGTTTACGTTTCCGCAATGTCTGTCCGAATCACCTACTAAATAACTAGCAAATATTATATCAATCACACGCTCATTCCAGCTTGAATTATATTTATTGCAACTAAGGTACTCATCCAGCGCAATATGACTCATGTACTCACTTGTGTAGCATTTACATACAGAAACCGTCTCACCTTCATACTGCTCTTTCCTGTACTCCACTGCATTAAACCCTAAAGCTCTCAGTATACCAGATGCCTCAACCTCCCTGTCAACTGAATCATTCCCGACATTCCCCTTCATTAAATAGATATGGCCTTCTTTTCTAATCCAAGCCTTAGGTGCAAGACCACTCGTGGATGTATCCTGCGCAATAAGACTAATACTATTTAGGGTCAGTTGTTTCCCTCTTAGTGAAACTGGAACTGCCTCATTGAGAGAATGCGAAAACAGGTCAATGTCTCTCCAACGCACAGAGCAGTCATCGGTTACCCAATAGTTATCCGAAAGAGATAAGCACTTATACTGCAATGCAATCTCAGCTCGCTCTCTATCTGTTACAGCTTGTGCTAAACCACAGGAATTAAGTATTGCCTTCGCATGTACTCTATCTAAAGACAGTACTCTCCTGGAACACCAGTTGTAAAAGTTTATAATATTATTTACAAGCACATCTGACTCTGTTCCCTCTTCCAAATACAAACCAAAAGGTAATCTCCTTATACTGACTACACCATTCTGAAACTCTACAATAACTTCCTCCCGATCCATGATATATAGCTTTCTCTTTAAGATACCTATGCTCTCTGACCCTTGATCATATCCCATAAATAACCCTCCTCTCTTCTATAAACAAGGGCATAACTCCCTTTACTTTCAATTCATTTGTATATGCGCGTAAATACAGGTAAGTTTTAGTCTCGCCCAGTGGGCGAAAAGACAAATTCATTTCTGCTCCCGAAACCTCTTCTCTACCTCTTCTGCCGCCTCTTCTATCAGACGGCTAGCTTCGTTCTTTGAATCTATCTTTGATATCAGTAAATCATTATAAACCATATTGGGCTTTACACCAACTCCTTCTAAGGAAGACCCTTCCCAACAACGTTTATCCGTATCCTGCTTCACCCAGTACCTATCATGTGCCAGCTGTGCATGGTTCCATCTAA
>CAZDUQ010000232.1:0-1968 GCA_964508665.1 uncultured Oscillospiraceae bacterium
AGGATGGACACACCCGAGGCCAGCACGCCGGACAGCACCCCCAGCAGGATGGCCCATGCGTGCCGCTTCAGCTTGTCCAGCTGCCGGTACAGCGGGATGGCCAGACTGGCGGTGGCGGGCGTCAGCAGATAGGCCAGCGGCTGTGCGCTCTGGGCGAAGTTGTCATAATCCACCCGGCACACCAGCAGCACGGCGATGATCCCCACGATGGCCAGCAGCATGGGGTTAAGCAGCGGGCTTTTGAACCGCCGGTTGATCGCCACCCCCAGGGCATAGGCCCCCAAACAGAGCGCCACGCCGAAGCAGGCGCAGCCTTGCAGCAGCTCACTCATTGCTTTCCCCCCTTTTCCCTGCCCAGCAGGAATTGGGTCACCCGGCCCGTCACGGCAAAGGTCACCAGCAAGCCCACAAAGCAGATCACCAAAAAGGGCAGCAAAATGCTTCGCAGCCCGTCAAACTGCTCCATCAGTCCCGCCGCCGACGGCAGAAACATGGCCGGCATGATCTGGATCAGGAAGTCAGCCGCCCCCTCCACCTGCTCCAGCTTCAGCAGGCCGGTCATCAGAAAGACCAGCATCAGCGCCAGCCCGTAAATGCTGGCGGGGATGGGCAGAGGCAGCAGGGCCCGCAGCCCCTCTCCCAGCAGGCACACCCCCAGAATGCGGGCAAACTGCATCAGGTATTTCATGCCGCCACGCTCCTTTTCTTTCGCAGCCGGAGGAAATACCAGCCGCAGATTGCGACGGACAGCAGCGACGCTGCCGGGGCCGCCAGCCCCATATGCAGCAGGGTCGCGCCCTCCAGCCGGCTCATCACCAGCGTCACGGGGATGCGCACCGCGAAGGTGGCCACAATATTGTGGATCATGGAGATCACGGCGTTGCCGCAGCCGCTGAAATAGTTATTAAAGCTGAACACAAAGGCCACCAGCACGCAGTCCATGGAATAGGTGCGGAGATACAGCCCGGCGGCGGTGATGACCTGCCGGTCGGGGGTAAAGATGGTGGGCAGCAGCTCCGGGAACAGGTTGGCGAAGCCACACACCGTCACGCCCACCGCCAGCGAAAACAGGATGCTGCACTTCAGCGCCTCCACCGCCCGCTGGGGCTTGCCCGCGCCGATGTTCTGGGCCGTCATGGCGGCCAGCGCCGCCGAAAAGCCCTCGGCAGGCAGGAAGGCAAAGGACATGATCTTTTCGGTGACCCCCACGGCGGCCGAGGCGATCAGCCCCATGGTGTTGATGATGGCCGAAATGATGAGAAAGGACAGGTGAGTGCTGGTGCTTTGCAGCGCCAGCGGCCCGCCCACCTTCAGAATGCGTACAGCCGCCCGCCGCTCCAGCCGCAGATGCCGCCGGTGGAAGGGAAAGGCGAAGCCCCGCCGAAACAGAAAGATCAGCGCCGCCAGAAAGCTCAGCCCCTGTGCCGCCACGGTGGCGATGGCTGCGCCGGTGCTGCCCAGCCCCAGTCCGCCCACCAGCCAGAAATCGGCCGCGATGTTCACCACGGTGGCCAGCGCCACGAAGTAAACCGGCGTTTTGCTGTCTCCCAACCCGCGGAAAATGCCGCTGAGGGCGTTGTATCCAATGATAAAAGGCAGCCCCAGGGAACAGGTGAACACATAGCTGCGGCAGTCGGCCACCGCCTCCGCCGGGGTCTGCATCAGCGCCACGCCCGCATCGGTAAAGAGCACCATCAGCGGTGTCAGCACCAGCGCGAACAGGCCGAACAGCACCGCCTGGGTGCCGATGGCGGTGGCAGCGCCTTCGTCATCCTTCTGTCCCACGCAGTTGCCAATGAGCACCGTTCCGCCCATGGACAGCGACAGGATCAGCATGGTGACGGTATTCATCAGCTGAGAGCCGATGGAAACGCCGGAAACCGCCGCCGCCCCGGCGAACCGGCCCACCACGAACAGGTCGGCCGCGCCGTAAAGCGATTGCAGCAGGCTGGACAGCATAAAGGGCAG
>CAZDUQ010000233.1:0-1960 GCA_964508665.1 uncultured Oscillospiraceae bacterium
CGATCACGCCCACCTGAAACAGGTCATCCATCGGCTCGCCCCGACTGGAAAACCGCTGCACCACCGACAGTACCAGCCGCAGATTGCCCATCACGGCGGCCTCCTTCGCCTGCCGATCCCCCGTCTGCGCCCGCCGGATCAGCGCCATGGTCTCCTCGTTTTTCAGCACCTTAAGCTTCGCGGTATTGACACCGCAGATCTCGACCTTTCCCTGCATACACCCACCTCATTTGCATCGTTTGACAACAGTATTGCCAAAGTTGCAGGGCTTCATGCCCGCAGGGTGCGGCCTTTTCCGGACAAAAGCCGACAAGCTTTACAGTGCCCGCAGCATCTCCTTTTTCATGCGTTGGATGATGCGTTTTTCCAGCCGTGAGATGTAGGATTGCGAGATGCCCAGGCGGTCGGCCACCTCCTTTTGCGTCAGTTCCTCCCGCCCGCCGATACCGAACCGCAGGGAGATGATCGTCCGTTCCCGTTCCGGAAGACTGTGCAGGATCGAGATCAGGATCTGCCTTTCCACATCGTCCTCCACCGGGCGCATGACGCAGTCAGGCTCCGTGCCCAGTACATCGGAGAGTAGCAGCTCGTTCCCATCCCAGTCGGTGTTCAGCGGCTCGTCGATGGACACCTCCGTCCGCTGATTGACGCTTTTTCGCAGATACATCAGGATCTCATTTTCAATGCAGCGGGAGGCGTAGGTCGCCAGCTTGGTGTTTTTATCCACACGATAGGTATTCACCGCCTTGATCAGTCCGATGGTGCCGATGGAGATCAGATCCTCCAGGCCGATGCCGGTGTTGTCAAACTTCCGGGCGATGTAGACCACCAGCCGGAGGTTGTGCTCGATCAGAATTTGTCGGGTCCTCAGCTGCGTGCCGTCATAGCCGCGCAGCAAGCGCTGCTCCTCCTCCGGCGGCAGGGGTGGCGGAAGGGTATCCGAGCCGTTTATGTAGTGAATATCAGCGCTATAAAACTTATTGACTTTACAGATGATCCATTGAAAGATTCCCATGATTTTTTTGCTTATCACGCTCACACCCCCATCAGTGCGCGGCAATCGCCGCCGATATCCAGCCGGGCGGCCGTCAGTCCCAGCAGACAATCCTCCCGGAGGCAGCCATCCACCAGCAGTCGCTGCGGGCGAAAGACCGCCAGAAAGCCCGCATCCGACACCGTCCTGGCCGGCAACAGCCAAAACGGCACGCCAGCCTGCTCCCGCAGACAGACCAGCAGCGCTTCTCCCGAAAGGCTGTCCAGCATATGTCGCAGTGCTTCCTCCTCCAGTCCCAGCAGAGGCGCCGCCGCCCCGCTTTCCGCAACGATGACCTGTCGCCCACTCAGTGGATCTCGCAGCAGGTTGCCGCTGTCCACCAGCGCCCGAAAGCGTGTCTCTCCGGCAGGGCTTTGTGCGCGAATTTCCCGCCAGGTGCGGGCGGGTGCGGCCCGGCCTTTGCCTAACACCTGCGCGGAAAGCGCAAACAGGGCTATAAAGCTAATCAGCATGACAGGTATTGAAATTTCAGCATATATTGTTCCATTCTGCACGCTCAGGGATGGCTCCGTCATGGACAATGCCTCCAGCAGACCCGCCAGCAGCGCGGTCAGCAGCAAAAACAGGCCCATCAGCTGAAGGGTTTCCCGTCCGGGGCGTTTTCCGAAGGCGGGCAGGACGGTAGCGGCGCAGGCCGCCGCCTTGGTGACAAGGGAGATCGGCCAGGACAACCGTGGAAAAAACAGCAGCACCGCCAGAAACGCCCCCACCACCGCTCCCAGCAGCAGCCTCCTTCGCCGTACGAACCGCCCGCTAAGTCGGGCTGTCAGCAGAAGAAGCAGGTAATCCACAGTCAGATTGAGCAGAAACAGGGTATCCAGGTACAACACGCGCATCCAATCACCTCTCCCTCACTTTAGCATGTCCCGGGTGCAAAGCCTGTCTGAAAGGGGCAGATAGCCCCCT
>CAZDUQ010000234.1:0-1944 GCA_964508665.1 uncultured Oscillospiraceae bacterium
CTCGAACAATTCCGAGAGGGCGATACAAAGGTTTCCGTTCCCGGCAAGAGATTGACATTCACTCTCTCCAAGACCAACACTACGGAAATTGACAAAAAAGCACTCGAAACAGATGGGCTGTTGGAAAAGTACACCGTTCCTAAAACAAGTTATCGTCTGACAAAGACGGTTGTAAAGGAGTAAGCGTATGGACTCAATTTGGCTTGTAAAAGCAATCGAAACCATCAAATCAGGCATAGCCGATAAACTCGAAAAAGGAAATATAGTAGTTTATCGTGTTAAAAACATAATCAGAATTGATATTAAGGAGGACAAATAATTATGGCTATTATTCCTATGACAAGCGGTTTTACTCTCTGCCCGGAGGGCGAACACATTTTCCGTATCTACAAGGTGGATTACGATGAGGAGTTCGGCAAGTTGGTCGTACACCTCGTAAACGCACAGGGTATCATCCACCAAGAGAGATATACTCTTATGGGCGGTAACGGACAAATCAACGAGGGGGCTTGCAATGCGTTTTCATTCTTTGCGAAAACCGCTCTCAACGATTTTACGCTCGAAGCGGTTGACCCTCAAATGCTCGTAGACCATTACATTAAGGCGGCGGTCATTCACACCAAGTTACCGTCTAACAAAGACCCGAACAAGACGATTACTTTTGCTAATCTCGGTGATAAGTGGACAGCGGAGGGCTTTGATACGACACCTGTTCCTAAGGCTCTCACGCTCGGTAAGGAAACCGCTACACCTACGGCAGTACCCACAGCACAGCCGACACCTGCTCAGACAACGACAGGTCTCGACCTGAACGCTTTACTCAACGGTTGATATAGAGAGGGCTGAGAGAGCGGTTGTCGCTCTCTCAGTACCTCAACAATAGGAGGTATATATGGAAATACTCGATAGCGGACACCGCCGAGAATTTGAGTCAGGGGCGGTCAGAGATATTGCTGAGGGTAAAGGTCGTTGCGACCTACTCCCTCTCGATATTATCGGTTCTATGATAGACGAACCTTATCTGAGAGATATTGAACGATATATCCGTTGCGGCGAACCTCGTTTCTTATCGGTTGTCATTTTGGACTTTTGCGAAACGGCATTTGGCGATACCGAAACGGCTCTCCTCGAAGTCTCAAAGCATTATGAGGACGGTGCAAACAAGTACGCTGAGCGTAATTGGGAAAAAGGTATTCCGCTCCATTGTTACATTGATAGTGCCGTCCGGCATTATCTGAAATATCTCAGAGGTGATGAGGACGAACGACACGACAGAGCATTTATTTGGAATTTGCTCGGTGCGTTATGGACTCAGGAAAACAAATCCGAAATGATTGATTTACCGTTCAAGGAGGAAAAAGATGAAAGTATCTCTAATTCAAGCGACACCTAACCCGATTGAGACTATCGCTCAGATAGCATCTATCTGTTATGACTCAGACCCTAAGAACCCTCTCGGTCTTGTAAAACATCTGTACCGAAACGGTCATCACAGCGTGTTTGAGCATATCTATTTCACATTCAAAATCGAGAACATTTCTCGTGCTTGTTCTCATCAGTTGGTAAGGCACAGGCATTGCAGTTTTACACAGCGTAGTCAAAGGTACTGCTCGGAGGACGGCTTTTTATTCGTTGAACCCGAAAGCATAAAGAACATTGACGAAATGGACGGTTATAACTCGTTTATGGAGGAAGTCGAGGAAAACTATCACGAACTCGTTACTCTCGGAGTACCGAATGAGGATGCTCGAATGGTTCTGCCGAACGCTTGTTGTACCTCTCTCTATCTTTCCTGTAATTTGCGTGAACTTATCCACATTTGCAACGAGAGATTGTGCAGTAAAGCACAATGGGAAATCAGAGAGTTGGTTCGGGAAATGGTAAATCTTGTTGACCCCGAATTACAGTTTATGCTCGTTCCGAAATGTCAGAGCGGTAGGATTA
>CAZDUQ010000235.1:0-1941 GCA_964508665.1 uncultured Oscillospiraceae bacterium
TTACATATGCTATTATACCACAATTTGTTCGAAATTTCAATAGGTTTTCGCTAAAGTAACTGTCAAGTAAAAGTTGGCAAAAACCTTGATATAATTTTTGCTATATAATGTGTTAAAAATATTATACCCCCCCCCCGCAAAATTGTCAACCGGGAAAAGCAAAAAAATGAAAATATTTTCGTAAAATGTCAAAAGCGGAACTGCATTTCCTCGATTTTCCTGCGGATGTCTGATACAATATTATGGTGATTTGCGATAATATTGCAAGTGGACGTATGAAAACGAACTACGGGGAAATCATTCATGACAAGAGAAAATCATTGAAGTTAACAGGAGAGAAACTTGCCGAATATTCAAACATGAGCACACGTCATCTTCGTAACATCGAAAAAGGTGTTACCGTACCCAAACTGGACACTGTAATAAAACTTGGAAAGTCGCTAAATATGAATTTAGGAGACTTGGGAGAGTTAGAAATAACGGAGGATGTTGTATGAAATACACTTTAATTAAGGGCACTTACTTAATTGAGGAAGAAGCCCATATAGGATACGGTATTGGTTATACCGAGAATAATACTTTATCCTTTGAGGATTTAACTCTTAACCCAATATCCGTTGCAAAATTAGTTAAGCTTTGCAACGAATTAGATCTTTCACCAATTCAGTTTAAGGATGTGGTGGAAGATTTTCTTGTTGAATCTACATAAAATTAAAAAAGGACAATTTTATCGCAGATCACCTTTGGGCCAATAACAGATGTAACAGTATGCTGCAAGCATACTGCTTTTTTATGTTCTTCCGATATTTCTAAGCCACTTGTAATTTGCTGTTGCCGGAAATGCTCCGCCTTGCGTAAAGCCGTTATATCCCTTGCCAACACGCATAGGTATCTGCGCTGCAGACAGTATTACGGTCTGCTCCTCTGCATATTTTTCAGGCAAGCAGCTCGTGCTTATTGCTCCTATTCTCTCAGATAACTTACCTGTCATCTTCAAGCAAAGCAATCTCGCTAAATTATTACCGCCCTCAATGCTCCAGCAAGCTCGTCTGCCTTTCATTCTGTTTCCTATGATAGAGAATATATTGCTTTCCATACAGCCTAAATGACAGTGCTTGGGTAAATCTAAATCTCTGTCCTTAATGGCTACCAAGCCCATTCTGTTAGAAGAAAAATACGTTTCCAACGCTCGTAATCCATTTGTCTCTTCATCATCTTCACTGCAATTGATATATCCCTCTATACAAGAAAAAACATCGTCTATTCTACCGTTCTTTAAAAGTTCGAACAGTACAGTTCTTTTTCGTTTATCCTTTACGTTTGCATAAATTGCCTTATTCCTGTGGAACGGATCCAACTGAAAACGCGTATCTTCATCCGCTATGCTTTTCTTGATCCACTCCGCTCCGTCTCCGTTAAGAATGCGACTCTCTATTTCATCCACATTATACGTGCTTGCTATTACGCCTTCTTTGCGTTTAACAAATTCGTTTACACCCTCAAAATTGGCGCAAACTACCTTGTTGCTCAAATTATATCTGCCTTTTGCCGTTTCTGTTGCTCCGTCATAAGCGATAGCCAATTTCATTTCTTTACTGCTACCGTACTTCTTTCGAGCCATTCCTTGAAGTTTGAGCCATATACCGTCTTGTTCCTCAAACAAAACTTTGCTCTCTAAAGTTCCATTTCCTCTGTGTGCTTTAGCAAGTTTTGCATTATGTACTTCTTGCTTATCTATCTCCGTTCCAAGAGTCTGAACTACGTTCCACGCTGCCGTATGGCTCAACACTTGTCCCGTTTGCTCGCTTACGGCTTGCGCCGCATTTCTGTACGAGCTTTCGCAACAACGTTTTGCTATCAACTCCGACATCAGCTCGCTGAAAAAACCGCTTCGACTTAATCCAAGCTCCTTATCTAACAGATATTCGTATCTCTTTTCTC
>CAZDUQ010000236.1:0-1929 GCA_964508665.1 uncultured Oscillospiraceae bacterium
TGGAGGGACAGATATTCCTTGTAATTGTCCACGTCGAACACCGCCTTTGCGGTGCCAGTGACCCGCCACATGACGGCGATGCCGATCTCCACTGGATTGCCCAGGCAGTCGTTGATCTTTTGCCGTGCATTTTTCAGCGTCATGATCTTCAGTGAGAGCTTTTTGCTGGCCACCTCTGCCGAAGCGCCGTTGGGTATGCCCTGGAGGGGGAGAACCTTGGCGCCGCTGTCCACATCCCCGCTCTGGTTCAGGCGGGTCTTTGCGGCGGGATTGACGGCGGTGCAGAAGGGATTGACCCAATAAAAGCCCTCGCCCTTCAGTGTGCCGATGTATTTTCCGAACAGGGTGAGCACCAGCGCCTCCTGGGGCTTGAGCACCTTCAGCCCGCAAAGCAGGATCCAGCCCAGGGCCATCCAGACGATGCACAGCACCATCAGGGCGATCGCCGCCGCGCCAAGCCGGTATTCCAGCGTCACGCTGAAAAACAGGCCCAGCGCTGCCAGCGCATAAGACAGGATAATCAACAGCAGCACGGCCATACCGTTTTTGTGCTTTTCCAGTACGATCTCATTCATAGCAGCATTTCTCCTTCTGAATTATTGTGATATCAAAATCATATCACCCTGGGGCGGACTTGTCAAGAAAAATCTTCCTCTCCATGAAAAAACGGCCTGCGGGACATACCGCAGACCGTTTTTGGTCACTTTGTACTTATTTGTTCAGCTTTTCCACCAGATCCTCCAGCGCCTCGGTGAGGCACTCCTCAAAGGTGGGATGGGGCCGCATGGCCAGCAGCAGCTGTTCGGCGGTCATGTCGTTGGCAATGGCCTGCGCCAGCTGGGAGATCATGTCGGTGGCGTGCTCGCACATCAGCTGCGCCCCCAGCAGACGGTGGGTCTCGGCGTGGGCCACCACCTTCATAAAGGCGCGGTCGCCCTCCAGGATCACCGTTTTGGCATTGCCGAACAGGGTACACTTGCCTGCCTTGGCGGGGATGCCCTGTGCCTTGCACTCGGCATCGGTCAGACCCACCACGGCAATCTCCGGCCGACTGTAGATGCAGCTGGGCACCACGCTCTGGCTCACATGATTTTCCACGCCGCACAGCATCTCCACGCAGGCCGTGCCCTGGGCCGATGCCACATGGGCCAGCTGAATGCGGGAGGACACATCCCCGATGGCATACACCCCGGGGATGGAGGTGCGGTACCGCCCGTCCACCTTGATGGACTTGCCGTTCATCTCCGGCTGGCAGTCGGGGGCAAACAGTCCCTCCAGATAGGGCCTGCGGCCGATAGCGCACAGCACCACCTCGCCCTCGGCCCGGCCGGGAACCTCTTTGGTGACAAAATTGACGGCTCCGGCGCCTTCATCCGTGGTCTCCACATTCTGCACCATGGAGTTCAGGTGGAGCTTCACGCCGCGCTTTTTCAGGATCTGCGCCAGATTCTGTCCCAGCTCACGATCCATGGTGGGCAGCAGCCGATCCATACCCTCGATGATGGTGACCTGGCAGCCCAGATCGTTGTAGAAGGTGGCAAATTCCACGCCGATGACGCCGCCGCCGATGATGACGATGGAGTCATACAGATGGTCGCTGCCCTCCAGCAGCTCGTCAGAGGTGAGCACCTGGGGCAGGGTCAGGCCGGGGATGGGGGGGCGAGCGGGGACAGAGCCGGTGGCGGCCAGAATGTGCTCGCAGGTATATTCCTTCGTGCCTTCCTCACCGGTGACCGAGACGCGGCCGGTACCCAAAATGGTGCCGGTGCCACGGAGCAGGTCGATTTTTGCGCTCTTGAACATCCCCTCGATGCCGGAGGACAGCTTTTCGGACACTGCCCGCTTGTGGGCGAAAATGGCATCCATGTCCACGTGGATGCTGTCGGCGGTGACACCGGCATGGTCACCGGTGTGGATGTCGTGATAGAT
>CAZDUQ010000237.1:0-1916 GCA_964508665.1 uncultured Oscillospiraceae bacterium
TGCTAGCAGATTTAATGGGGCATGAAAGCATTGAAACAACTCGCATTTACCTCCGTAGAACCGCCAGTGAACAGCAGGCACTGGTTGACAAAATCGTCACATGGTAAAGGAAACAGCCGCCTTCTTACGAGGGCGGCTGTTCAATCAGTCACATAGGATAGTATCAAGCAGGGCAAATATCCGGTTTAGCCTTTCTACGATTCGACCCTGTTCTTCAAGTGGCGGCAATGCAAACGAAATGAGAGATAGCACATTTCCGGTAAGGTGTCTGATTGTTACACCTTTGCAAAGTGCCTTGATTATTCCACGACTCTCATAGTACATCATGTAATACATGAAATAGAATGGATTGCATTCACCGTAGAATCTAACCCTGTGCAGTGCGTTTTGGTATAGAATTTTCTTTTCGCTAGTCCACACACAACTGCGCCCAACATCGCCGCCCTCGCATACGAGGAGATCATTCCGTCGTACTGTGTATCGGTCAAGATGTGATTCATTGTTCCATAGCCGCTGAACGCCTTGCTTTTGCGTGCTGTACCTCTCATTCGGCACAGCGGTGCTCGTTGTAGGCCGGAAGATCCAGCGTTACCTGATATAAATCTTTCTCGCCAGATTCAAAACAGCTACCGGATGCTTTTTATTTTTGAATTTGTCAAAAGGCACAACATCTCCAATTGTCTCTTTGTGAATTGTATCATCGCACCGGATTGCGAAAGCATCTTGATTTGCGAAGCGAAGCGCTATATAATAGTATCAACATTTCTACTTAGAGGACGATTCGACATGGAAATTTCCTACAACAAACTGTGGAAGATACTGGTAGACAAGAAAATGAGCAAGGCTGATTTGCGCAAAGCCGCCGGAATTGCCCCCAACACCATGACCCGTCTGCGTCGGGACGAGGAAGTGTCCTTGGGCGTGCTGATCAAGATCTGTACTGTGCTGAATGCCAACATCGGGGATATTATGGATTTGATTCCAAGTGCCGATCCAACCTTGGAGGAATAATCCTATGGCCATCAGCAAAAAGTTAGAGATCATTTATCATAACGGTCAGCCGGACGGCATTCGTTCCATCCGCCGCCATTTGTCCACCATGACCACCTATGTCATCCCCAGACCGCTATTGTCCGAAGCCAAAAAGCTCACAGGCATCAACCGCCCCGGAATTTACTACCTAATCAGCGAAAACGATGACAACAAAATCGCCCAGATTTATATTGGTCAGACCCGCAACGGTGTCAGCCGCTTAGATGACCACAATCGCTCCAAGGATTTCTGGAACAAGGCCATCATGTTCCTTGCGGACAGCAAGACCTTTTCTCTGGACATGATCAGCGGCCTTGAGGCTTACGCCATCAACAAGGCCACGGAAGCCAAACGCTACAAGGTGGAGAACACCGTCAATCCTCGGTATGAGATTGACGAATACGACCTGCCGCTGATTGAAGAAGTGTACGAGGAAATCAAATTCATCATGGCCACGCAGGGCTACAAGATGGAAAATTCCAAGAACACACTGAACGAGGCCAATATCCTCCATACCACCAGAAATGGTATCCATGCACTGGGCATTTATGACGGCGATCAGTTTGAGGTGCTGGAAGGCTCGGAAATTGATATGAGCCGCAGATGTCATTCCGAAAAAGTGGAAAAACAAAGGCAAACCGCTGTTCAGAACGGCAATATTATCAAAAACGGCGAACAGTACGTTCTGAATGTGTCCATTCCCTTTACTTCTCCCAGTGCCGCTGCGACTTTTGTTTTAGGCGGTAGCATTAACGGTTGGACGGAATGGAAAGGCAAAGAAGAAAAAACGCTGGACGAACTGTTCCGCCGATAAGAAAAGGTAGCCGTTTTATAATGTCCCAATTTGCAGAAAAAGGCTTTTCTCTGAAACGGGTTTATCCGGA
>CAZDUQ010000238.1:0-1908 GCA_964508665.1 uncultured Oscillospiraceae bacterium
CCCAACACCGTAAATCTATTGTAATAGGGAGTGACTGCGCGTGATCCATCTGAACAGCCGGGATCCACGGCCGATCTATGAGCAAATCATGGACGAGCTGCGCCGTCTGATCATCAGCGGCGGGCTGACCGTCGGTGACCGGCTCCCCTCCGTGCGGGAGCAGGCCGCCCGGCTGGCCATCAACCCCAACACCATCCAGCGGGCCTATCGGGAGCTGGAGCTGGCGGGCTATGTGGTCACCCTGCCGGGGAAGGGCGTCTTTGTCACCGACCCGCCCCCGCCGGATACCGCCCGTCTGTGCCTCCTGTGGGAGCAGCTGGACCGTGCCGCCGCTGAGCTGCGGTTCAGCGGTGTTTCCCAGCAGGAGCTGCTGGAGCACTTGCGGAAAGGAGCATCGACATGATCCGTGTGGAAGATTTGATTAAGACCTATGACGGCTGTCCCGCCCTGGACAGTCTCACCCTCCGGGTGCCCCGGGGCGCGGTCTATGGGCTGGTGGGCCCCAACGGTGCGGGAAAATCAACCCTGCTGCGCTGCCTTGCAGGCGTTACCAGCCCCGACAGCGGCCTTTTGACCATCGATGGCCGGCCGGTGTGGGAAAATCCCTCCTGCAAGGCGCAAATCGCCTATATCCCCGACGACCTGTACTTCTTCACCGCCGCCACCCTGCTGGATATGAAAAGCTTCTACCGGGGCTTTTACCCCACCTTTGACGAAACGCTGTTCCAAAAGCTGGGTCGGCTGTTCCCCATCGACCCCAAAAAGCCCATCCGCCGTCTGTCCCGCGGTATGCAGAAGCAGGCCGCCTTCTGGCTGCATCTGGCCCTTCAGCCCCGGCTCCTTCTGCTGGATGAGCCTGTGGACGGACTGGATCCCGTCATGCGCCGCCGCCTGTGGAGCCTGATCCTCAGCGAGGTGGAGCGCCGTCAGATGACGGTGGTCATCTCCTCCCACAACCTGCGGGAGCTGGAGGATGTGTGCGACCATGTGGGCGTCATCGACAAGGGCCATATGCTGTTGGAGCGCTCTCTCAGTCGTTTGCAGGAGGACTTCGTCAAGGTGCAGCTGGTCTTCCCTCCGGAGGCCGCCCCCGTGCTCCCCGGCATCCCGCCGCTGCATCACAGTTGCACCGGTCGGGTACATACCTTCATTTTAAATTGCGGTATGGAGGCCGCCCGGGCCGCCGCCCGGGCCTGTGATCCGGTATTTTACGACCTTCTCCCACTGTCGCTGGAGGAAATTTTCATCTATGAGCTGGGAGGTGCCGACAATGCGGTCAAAGAACTGGTGCTGTAAGCTGTCCCTTCCCGTCATCCGCAAGGATCTCCTCCGTTTCTGGCCTGTATGGGCCAGCTATCTGGCTGTCTGGTGCCTGCTGCTGGTGATCCCGCTGCTCAACTGTCTGTCCGCCACCGGGCAGGACTATGCCGCCCGTGTGTCCCACATCCACGAGCTGGTCGTGGACGCAGGTGGCCTCCCCGCCCTCATCGTCACTCTGCTGTATGGCGGCATCGCCGCCTTCGCGGTGTGGAGCTATCTGTGTCAAAGTCGCAGCGCCAGTCTGTACCATTCCCTGCCCCTCACCCGGGAGAGCCTGTTTCTCTCTCATTTTGTCGCCGGGCTTGGCTTTTTATGGCTGCCCAATGTGCTCATCGCCCTGCTGGCCTATTTGTGTCAGCTGGCGCTGGGCTATGCCACTCCCGCCCTGCTGCTGACCTGGCTGGCCGTGGTCAGTCTGGAAAGCCTGCTGTTCTTTTCCATCGGGACATCGGCCGCCATGCTCACCGGCAGTCTGCCCGCCGTTCCGGTGCTTTACGGGCTGCTGAACTTCTCGGTTGCCGCCTGCGAGGCCCTGATGAACAGCTACGCCTGTGCGCTGTATTACGGCGTCAGCTCGCTGGAGCTGCG
>CAZDUQ010000239.1:0-1905 GCA_964508665.1 uncultured Oscillospiraceae bacterium
TGGAGGATGTGCTGAACATCGGCGACGAGACCTGGTGCAAGGTCATCGAGATCGACGAGAAGGGCCGCATCAACCTTTCCCGCAAGCAGGCGCTGAAGGAAATGGCTGCCCGGGAATAATCCCAACAAAAACGCAGAAGCTTACAAGGGCAGGGAGACAAGCCTCCCTGCCCTTGTTTTCAGATCGAGGTGCATCATCATGGTAGAAAAGATCCTTTTGGAAAACGGCGTCCGGGTGCTGTATGAGCACCTGGAGCAGGTGCGCTCCTGCGCGCTGGGCATCTGGGTGGAAAACGGCAGCTGCCACGAGCCGGAGGCGCTTTCCGGCATTTCCCATTATATTGAGCATATGCTGTTCAAGGGCACCGAGAGCCGCACGGCGGCGCAGCTGGCGGCGGAATTTGATGCCATCGGCGGGCAGGTGAACGCCTTTACCACAAAGGAGCACACCTGTTATTACGCCCGGACGCTGGACACCCATGTGCAGCGGGCCGCCGGACTTCTGTGCGATATGTATCTCCACCCGGCCTTCCGTCCGGAGGATGTGGAGCTGGAGCGGGGCGTCATTCTGGAGGAGATCGGGATGTATGAGGACACCCCGGAGGATCTGGTATCGGAGATCCTGTCTGCGCAGGTCTATCCCGGGCAGCCCCTGGGGCGGCCCATTCTGGGCACGGAGGACAGCCTGAAGGGCATCGACGCCCAGACGCTGCGGAGCTACCACGCCCGGCAGTATGTGGGCAAAAACACCATCGTGGCGCTTTCGGGCAGCTTTTCTCAGGGCGATCTGGACGCGGTGTGCCGCGCCTTTTCCGCCGTGCCTGCCGGGGAGCCGATGTCCATGCCCCGGGCGGTCTATCACAAAGCCGCCGTGGTGAAGAAAAAGGAGATCGAGCAGAACCATCTGCTGATGGTCTTCCCCGGGCTGCACGCCAACCACCCGCAGCGGTATGTGCTGGCGGCGCTGAACAACATTTTAGGTGCGGGGATGAGCAGCCGCCTGTTCCAGCGGGTGCGGGAGCAGAGCGGGCTGTGCTATACCGTTTACAGCTTTAACAGCCTGTATGAAAACGCCGGTGTGCTGGGCATTTACGTGGCGCTGGGCCGGGAGACCCAGGAGGCCGCCCTGCGGCTGATCCGCGAGGAGCTGGAGCGCTTCTGCGCGGAGGGCGTCACGCAGGAGGAGCTGGAGCGCACCAGGGAGCAGCTGAAGACCACGCTGCTGATGTCGCTGGAGAGCACCAACTCCCGGATGTCCTCCATGGCCCGCAACGAGATGATCTTCGGCCACGCCCAGACGCCGGAGGAGGCCTGCGCCCGGCTGGACGCCGTAACGGCGGAGGAGGTACTGCTGCTGGCGCGGCAGCTGCTGGATTTTGACAAGATGTCCTTCTCCGCGGTGGGACAGGTCTCGCCGGCAGAGGACTATCTGCGGCTGTTCCGGGAGGAGGCACAGTCCCATGGCTGCTGAGCTTTTATTCCGGGAAGCCGTGCCTTCCGACCTGGACGCCGTGATGGCGCTGTATCGGGCCTGCACCGCCGTCGCCCCCAGCCACGGCAACGACAGCTGGGACGAAAATTACCCCTGCCGGGAATTTGCCGAAGAGGATGTCCGGAACCACGGCCTGTTCGTGCTGGAGCAGGAGGGCGAGATCATCGGCGCGGTGAGTCTGGTGCCTCACGATGACTGGGACGAGGTGCCGGTGTGGACCGTGGAGCCGGCCTGTTCCCTGTCCCGGCTGGCGATCCTGCCCGCCATGCAGGGGCGGCATCTGGCCCAGCGGCTGCTGGAGGAGGTCTCTGCCGTGGCAAAGGCCCGGGGCTATGCCGCCACGCGCCACGGCTCTCTCCCCACCAACCTACCGGCCAATCGGCTGTACGACCGGATGGGGTATGTGGAGCGGGG
>CAZDUQ010000240.1:0-1902 GCA_964508665.1 uncultured Oscillospiraceae bacterium
GAGGGCTTGATGAACTTGCCGGTGGCCATATAGCGGGGCAGGGCCTTGGTGCCCACCACTTTGACGGCGTTCACGGGCTGGGAGGTGATCTCATAGCTCAGGATCTCCCGGCCTGTCTCGGTACCGTTGACATAGGTGACATCGGCCACCACATCGGCACTGCCGTTGACCCCCTGTACCTTGATCTTGCTCTTGTTTTTGTACATGGTGTCGTCGTACTCGATGAGCGTCTCGTAGGGAATGGACTCCACATAAGCCTCGGTGACGGTCTGCTGCACCGACAGATACGGTACGGCAGCCGACAGCGTCAGCTCCTGTCCCACACGGATGCGGGCGGCATCCAGGCCGGGGTTGAGAGCCTCGATCTCGCTGACCTTCATGCCATACCGCTGGCCGATGGCACTGACGGTGTCTCCCGACTGGACGGTGTAGATCCGCGTCTCCTCCTTATTGGCGGTGAGGATCTCCTCCATCCGGGTGAGGGACACCAGCGGCACGGCAGTGGAGGTGGTCTCGGTGATCTGCACATCGTCGGCAAAGGTGGTGCTCACCTCTGTGGCATTCTCCACCGAGGTCAGCAGGATGCGCCGCAGCATCAGCTCCAGCGCGCTTTTGCTCTGACAGGCACCCAGCGTTTCGCCGTTCACCGTCAGCACATAACGACGGGTGGTATCCCCCACAGAGGCAAACAGCTGCTGCTCCAGCAGCTTCTCATCCAGCAGATCGGTGCGATCCAGATAGCGCAGGGTGAAGGAAAAATTGGCCTCCAGTTGATAGGGCTCCCCCAGATAGGCGGAGATGCGCTCCTCCACCCGCTCCACCAGAGCATCCACCTGCTCCCGGCTCTCCACAAAGCCCAGAGACTGGCCGTCCAGACTGACGGCAAAGCCCAGACCGAATATGCAGCCGGACAGGATCATGATAGTGGCGCTGGTCATCAGCAGGATGGGTGCGGCGCGGCCGTGCTCCCGGCGATGGAAGCGGCCCCGCAGGTGGCTCATGTGCTGATACAACTGCCAGCGGAAGGCATTGTGAGCGCGGAGGGCGCGGAGCAGATCTTCCAGCAGATCGCAGCCAAAGCGATAAAGCCGGCCGGCGGCCCGCAGGATCAGCCCCCAGAGCAGCGCTCCCAGGAAGCCCGCCCAGCTGACGATCCTGGCCAGGCTGCCCAGCAGGCCCCGCAGCTCCACCGCATTGGCACCGATGTTGGCCAGTCGGCGGGTGTGCAGGCGCAGCTTGACCCAGCGGCGGCGGAGGCCGCCTCCGCGGGCGGGAGAATAAGAGTCAACAGACAGCATAAGGTTCCTTTCTATCACAGCCGGCCCCGCGCCGGGAAATGAGCTCCGGCATGAAAAAGGCGGGCGCAGACGCAAAATTCACACAATGATTACAAAATGGTTACAGAGGTATGTTACAATACTCCCGGCGGAATGTCAAGGACAACAAACGCAGAAAATTGTGAATTCTCCCTGAAATTCCCTGAAAAAGCATCTATTCATTGACTTGAATGCGCTTTTTTGGTATTGTAGAAACCAGGTATGCCCGCAGCGCGGGCATCGGAACACGGACAAGGAGCACGACACATGCGTGATATGCTTTCAAAAAAACTTCTTCCGGCACTGCTGATCCTTTTGCTGTGCAGCGGCTGCGGCAGCTTTTTGCTGCCCTTTACCACGCAGGAGGAACGGCAGGCCGCCGAGCAGGCCGCCGAGGCGGCGCGGCTGGAGCTGCAGGAACAGGCCGACCCGGCGCTGGCGCTCAGCTCCTCGCTGGTCATCCAGCGACAGCTGACCAACAGCCAGGGGGTGATGCTGGCGGAGTATTCGGTGGAGCTGCCTCAATTTTCCACCGACGGGCAGAAGGCTCAGAGCTTCCAGCGGATCAATGATTATTACCGCAACG
>CAZDUQ010000241.1:0-1901 GCA_964508665.1 uncultured Oscillospiraceae bacterium
TGATTTTGTTATTCCACAGAGATCAGGTAGCTGTAGACCGGCTGACCGCCGCACAGCACATTGATCTCGGCATCACCGGCGGCCTTCTGGAACAGCTGCCGAACCTGGTCGGCCTGGGCCTCGTCGGCACCCTCGCCGTAAATGACAGTGATGAAATTGGTCTCCTCCCGACAGAGGGCCCGGGCCAGGTCACTCATCACGGTGGTGAAATCCTTTCCGGTGGAGAGCAGCTTGCCCTCGGCCAGAGCCATATGATCCCCAGCCTGAATGGAGCGGCCGTCAAACTCGCTGTCCCGGGCGGCGTAGGTCATGGAGCCGGAGCGCACAGCAGCGACAGCGTCCTCCATCGCTTGACGGTTGTCTTCCGGATCCAGATCATGGTCAAAGGACAGCATGGCGCTGATGCCCTGAGGAATGGTTTTGGTGGGCAGCACCACCACCTGCTTGTCGGACAGGGCGGCGGCCTGTTGGCCGGCCATGATGATATTTTTATTGTTGGGCAGGACGAAGACGATCTCCGCCGGGGTCAGATCGATGGCCCGGAGGATATCCTCGGTGGAGGGGTTCATGGTCTGACCGCCGCCCACCACCTGCTCGGCGCCCAGCTCCCGGAACAGGTTCATCACACCTTCACCGGCGGCCACCGCCACGAAGCCGTAACGGGTGACGGGGGCGGCATACTCCCGCTTGCCCAGCTCGTTTTCAGCCTCCTCAGTGACGATCTTCCGGTGCTGCTCCACCATGTTTTCGATCTTCACCGTGATAAGCTGGCCGTATTTCAGCGCTTCGCCTAGCGCCAGATGGGGCTCGTTGGTGTGAACATGAACCTTGACGATCTCGTCATCCTCCACCACTACCACGCAGTCGCCGATGGTGGGCAGAAACCGCCGCAGATCCTCCGGATCCTTGTCGGTCTCACGGGCGGCAATGAACTCGGTGCAGTAATCAAAGTTGATCTCGCCCTCGTCAAAGGCGGAGAAATCCGCGCTCTCCACCGTCATGGTGGGGTTGATGACCGGAACAGGGATCTTGCGAGCCAGACGGGTGATGGTGCCGCTGAGAGCGTCCTGCATTCCCTGCAAAATCAGCAGATAGCCGTAGCCTCCGGCATCCACAACCCCGGCCTTTTTCAGAACGGGATTCTGGTTGACCGTCTCATCCAGCGCCTTTTTAGCGGCCTTGATGGCAGCGCCCAGGACGGCCTGCGGATCGCGGGTCTTTTTGGCCGCCTTGACGGCAGCGTCACCGGCGATGCGGGCCACCGTGAGGATGGTCCCCTCGGCGGGCTTCATCACGGCCTTGTAGGCGGTGGCCGCACCCTCCCGCAGACCCTCCGCCAGGACGGCACCATCGGCGGTGCGGGCATCCTTCATGCCCTTGGCGATGCCGCGGAACAGCAGTGAGGTGATGACACCGGAGTTGCCCCGGGCGCCCCGCAGCAGGGCGCTGGAGGTCACCTCCAGCGCGCGGCCCAGGGTGGGGCTTTCCAGCTTATTCAGCTGGTCGGCTGCGTTGTTCAGGGTCATGGACATATTGGTGCCGGTGTCGCCGTCAGGGACGGGGAACACATTGAGGGCGTTGACCTCCTCCACCCGCTCCGCCACGGCGGCGGCGGCCTGCAGGATCATTTCTTTATAGGCTTCGCCATCGATCATTTTTGCCATTGTTGATTGCCTCCTATCCTTCACTGCGCGGGGTCAGGCCTTGACCGATTCCACATAGACGGTGATGGTTCCTACCCGGACGCCGCAGGTCTGCTGTACCTGATAGCGCACCTGGTGCCGTAAATTGCGGCAGGTGGTGCGCACATTGACGCCGCTGTCCAGCGCCACGTGCAGGTCAAGGGCTACGCCGTCCTCCGCGCTGTGGATGGCGACGCCCTGGGTCTGCTTTTCACCCAG
>CAZDUQ010000242.1:0-1891 GCA_964508665.1 uncultured Oscillospiraceae bacterium
ATGCGGTTCAGCAGCTGATCCCGGGAGAGCACCAGCCCCCGGTTCTGCATCAGGGCCGCCAGCAGCTCGAATTCCTTGGGTGTCAGTGCCACGGGGAGACCGTCCACCTCCACCAGATGCCGCCGGGGCCACAGCGTCAGGCGGCCGACCCGATACCGCTCGGCGGCGGCGGGCTCGGCGGCGCGGCGAAGCAGCGCCTTGACCCGGGCCAGCAGCTCCATCATGCCAAAGGGCTTTGGCAGATAGTCATCGGCACCGGCTTCCAGCCCCAGCACCTTGTCCGGCTCGCTGCTTTTGGCGGTGAGCATGATCACCGGTGTGCGGGCGGTGCGGGGGTCGGCTCGCAGCTTTTTCAGAATTTGCAGGCCGTCCTCCTCCGGCAGCATGATGTCCAGCAGGATCAGGGCGGGGGCTTCCCGCCGCATGGCCTGCCAGAACGCCGACGGCGTCCCGAAGCCCCGGGCCTGCTGTCCGGAGCCGTTGAGTGCGTAAAGCACCAGCTCCCGGATACCGGCATCGTCTTCTACCAGATAGATCATACAACAGCCCTCCAGCCTTGGTGTAAGCGATGGTTTTTCTCTCTTTATTGTAGCACGGCAGGCCGCCGGCCGCAAGCAATTCCTGCGGCGGAATGAAAATCAGCCCCGTCCTCGAAGGACGGGGCTGAAAGCGGTGGGATTTACTTCTTTTTGGACTTGACGATCACCGCAACGGCGGCGACCACGATCACCACGCCGATGACGGCGATGGCGGGGCTGAAGGAGGACTTTTCCACCGGGTCGGCGGTGACGGGATCCACCTCCGCAGGCTGGGTCTCCACCGGCTCGGCGGTATCATCGGGCGTCCCGGTATCCACGGGAGCCTCGGCCTCCGGGAAGGTGACGCTGGCCATGTAAGTGGGACCGTTGTTCAGGATGATGTAGCAGGTGCCGGAGGTAATGCCCAGATCCTGCATCCGACTGAGGCTGATGAACACCTGGCCCTGACCGGAGACATTCACATATTGCAGCACGCTGTTGGCGGTGGTGATCTCCGCAGGGGCGGGGATGTCATCGGCGGCGGCATCATCGGCCACCAGGATGGCGGTGCCGGCGCCCAGAGCGGTGGTCTTGTTGGCAAAGGCCTTGCTCAGGGTGACCTCCTCGCCGTCCACCATCAAACGGTACACATCCGACTGCTCGGTGGCCTCCAGCGTGGCGGCAATGCGCTGGGGCGCGGCATTACCGGCGCCCTCCTCGGGCTGGGCGGACACCAGATAGGCGATGCGGCTGCTCCAGCAGGCATCCAGCTGGTCGGCGCGGTAGCGGCGATGGGCGCACAGCAGATCGGTGTTGTCGGCGGCATCGTTGGAATAGAAGTACTCCACGCCATCGATGGTCTCATAGCCCACGATGCAGATCAGGTGACCGGCGGTGTTGTTGGCAGCGCCGTTTTCCAGATAGGTATAGCTGCCGGAGGTGGAATTGGAATAGCGGACGGACAGGGCCACGCTGCGGCCGCAGGCCAGCTCCTGCCGCACCACATCCAGGTCGGCGTACTGGCAGGAGACGCTGTAGCCATAGCTGCCGGCGATGGCGGTGGTGAAGGACCAGTTGCCGAAGCCCTCGTACTTGAAGTCATATTCCCGCAGGGCAACCTCCTCGGGGAACAGATCCAGGGAGCTGTCCCGGTCGTTGAGCATCATGGTCATGGAGGTGGGACTGCAAATGACGCTGCCGATGGCGCTGTCACGGCGCATCTGGGAATAGGCGGGGGTGTCCAGCAGCACGGAGGCGGGCAGCTCCATGCCCTCGTTGGCGTGATAGACGGGGATGGCCTGTCCCTCCAGTGTGTTCCGCAGGGTGGCGCTCACATCCCGCAGGGTGGGGGTGACGGCGGCATCATCGCTGTG
>CAZDUQ010000243.1:0-1882 GCA_964508665.1 uncultured Oscillospiraceae bacterium
CTGCGCTGCCGTTTCCGTCAGGAAAATGCCCGCCACCTGCCGCCGCCGCATCCCCAGAGAGCGCATCACCGCGGCCTCCTTTTTTCGTCCCCGCAGCAGCAGAAAGCCCAGTCCGAAGCCGATGCCGGCCACCAGCGCCAGCAGGATGGGCAGCGCGCTCTCCAGCAGTCGGATCTGCCGGCTGAGCTGGGATACGATCTCCCGCAGAAGGGCATCATTGATCACCAGGATGGCGCCGCCGCTGTCCATTTCCAGCTCCTCCATCTTCGTTTTGAAGACATCCAGCTGCCGCAGCCGGCCCAGCCGCATCTCAAGCGCGTTGTAGCGGACGGCCACATCCAGCTCATGGCAGGTATCCAGCAGCCAGTTCAGCGAGCAGTAATAAGCCCGGGTGCTGTTGCTGTAGCCCAGCTCATAAAGTCCCACCACCGTCAGGGAGACCGTCGTCTCCTTGTCGATGAGAAAGAACTCCCGCGCCTCTCCCAGCTCCAGGCCCGAAATGGCCGGGGCGAGGCATACCGGCTGATCCCCCTGAAGGATGCTTTCGTCATAACCCTCCTGCCATTCCGTATATTGCAGCGCTTCCACCAGCATACTGTCGATGGACGGGTCGCTGACGCCCCGGAGCGTGGTGCTGCTGTCTCTTTGCCTGAAACGCACCATGGCGGCGTGCTCCGCCACAAAGCCGCTGTCCACGATCGCCTGATACCGCTCCTCCTCCAGATACGGGTCGCCCAGCGCGGTGGAGGCCGTGATGTGCGCCGTGACCTCCAGATTGTCATAGGCATCGTCCAGCGCTGCCTGATTGACCCGGATGCTGTTGGTGAACACCGCAAAAAAGGCCGTCATCGCCATCACGGCGGCAATGGCGATCAGCGTCACTCTGCGATTTCGGACAAAGCTGCGAAATGCCATCTTCATACCGTTGCACCTCCTATTCCTTCACGCCCAGCATGAGCAGGGGCGGCTTGCGGCTTTCCCACAGGACGACGCCCACCGACAGCAGCAGCATCGCGCCGAAAATGCTCCCAACGGCGATTTTCGTGCAGGTCGGGTCGGCGGCGATCTCCATCTCAAAGGTCGCATCCTCCGAGGTCTTCACACTGGTCATGGCGGAGAACCGGTCGTCCACGCTGTCCTCCTGGGCGGTGGCCAAAATGCGCTCCGCCACATCGTTGGACAGCCGCTGGCCCACCATACCGCCGATCACCGTTCCCAAAAGACTGGCCAGCAAAATGCCGATGGTCACGAACATCACCACCTGCGCTTTTTTGATGCCCATGGAGCGCAAAATGGCGATCTGCCTGCGGTTCTGCAACAGGTGCAGGATGACCAGCACCAGCACGGCCAGCCCCGCCGTCAGCGAGGACAGCAGCAGCACCAGACGGCTGATCTCCTGCAATGCCTCCAGCCCGGAGATCATGCCCGACAGGCCGTGATCGTCCACCGTCAGGCCCAGCTGATAGCCGTAGGTCTGCTCCTCCATCAGACCGGAGGACTGGGCCGCGGCCAGAAATTTCTGGAGCATCATGGGCTCCACCTGAATGGAGGTCATGTACTGCGACAGCTTGACCTCCGGCTGATTGTCCACCGAGGCGGAAGGCAGCAGCACCATCAGCCAGTGCATGGATTCATTGAACAGCTCGCTCTCGTGCTCCTCCCAATGGCAGACATTGCCGTCATAGGTCCCGATGATGGTATAGCTGCCCTCATCAAACACCTGCTCCAGCGGCAGTGTTTTGTCAGTCCCGTTCGCTACCGCTTCCGCGTCGGCATAAAGATACGGGTCAAAGGTGGAAAACTGATTTCGAATGTACTTCGTCAGAATATAATCGGTTTCATAAAAGGAAAAATCGATGGTATCACCGATCTCCCAGCCCAT
>CAZDUQ010000244.1:0-1880 GCA_964508665.1 uncultured Oscillospiraceae bacterium
TGGAATACACAGATCTGACGACGCAGGAAAAGCGGAAACGTCTGCCGGTTATGGCACAGTTACACCTACTGTTCTTTTGACAGAAGGTCCCATGAAAGCTGACCTGATCAACCATATCACAGGTCTTACTGTGATAGCCGTTCCTGGTGTTAACTCCCTAAACCACTTGCAGGAGATACTGGATCATGTACGCGAACGTGGAACAACCAAAATCATGACCTGTTTTGACATGGATTATCTGAAGAATCCCCATGTGAAGGATGGATACCATAACCTTGCGGCATTGCTTGCAAAAAATAAGTTTGAGTACGGAACCTATATTTGGGATCCCCAGTATAAAGGTCTTGACGACTATGTGTGGCATTGCCGTCAGGAAGGAGAATTGTGACATCTGCGAAAAGGACGGAAACCCCAGTCGGGTCTCCGTCCTTTTTGCGTTTGGATGGCATAAAATCGGCTCGTCCCATGATGGAACGAGCCACAAGACAATAAAAAGTCAATCCCAGTTATGTCTGGACACATAGGCATCCATCTGACGATCATACTTATAATGCACGTGGGAAATAGGTTCACCGCTCAGAATGGCAGAGTAGGCATCCATTTGGATCGTACCCAATTCCTGATCCGGGATAAAGGGGGTGGAAATGATCTTCAAGGCGAAATCAGCATCCGGATATTTCTTTTGCAGGGAAGGTAGCTGGCTATCCTGTGCCGAAAGCAATTCCCACACACCGGGAATTTGGCACAGAGCGGCTGCTTCCCTTTGGCGAAAGAATTCTCTGTTATTCATTTTAAAAGCATTGCTGGTTGTGGTGTTCATGCTATCTCTCCTATCGGCGCGCTAGATTGAATTATAGCATGAAAATAAATAATAAAAAGTCTTGACTTTTTGGGAAAGGGTGTTCCACATCAGACGTCGTCTTACTCATTTCATAAAATTATAAGTATAAGTGTTGCAAATACGCATTTACAGCAGTGTAATTGAATATAAAGATCAACTCACATAGGAGGAAATTATCATGTTAATCGCAATTGACCACGGAAACTCTGCAATCAAGACCGTCCACTCTAACTTTGTAGCCGGACTGTCCCGTCATTCCGTTCGCCCACCGATGGCAGACGAGGTGTTGGAGTATGACGGAAGCTATTGGACGCTGTCCGGCCAGCGGCAGGCATATCAGCGGGACAAGACCCGGGATGAAAGCTATTTCATTCTCAGCTTGTTTGCTATTGCCAAGGAGCTGGCTCATGCCGGGACAATGCCGGCTTCTGAGAGAATTGAATTGGCTGTGGGGCTTCCCCCTGAACACTATGGCATTCTGAGGGACAAGTTCAAGCAGTATTTCAAGCGCACAGAAGCTATCCAGTTCTGTTACAACGACAAACCGATTTCCATTATGATTCAGGATGTGTTTGTCTATCCTCAGGCATACGCAGCCATTGCGCCTCAGAAGGCTCAGCTCAATCACCACCTGCGGGTATTCCTGATCGACATCGGCGGTTATACCACAGATGTGTTGCTCCTGCGCAGCGGCAAGCCGGATATGCAGTTCTGTCGAAGCCTCGAAAAAGGTGTGATCGATATGAATAACAACATCATCCGCCTGATTGGCGTCCGGCATGATATGCTGATCGAGGAAGAACACATTCAGGCGGTCCTCAGCGGGAAAGAAACAATTCTTCCGCAGGAGGTCAAGAAAACCATCCGGGAATCTGCCGACCAATATGCCAAGAGTATTCTGGATAAGCTGAGGGAACTTCAGGTGGATCTGCGCTCTATCGAGAGCATAAATACATAGAATACTCCGCGCAATGACATCCGCTAAAAGGCGAGAAATCTAAAACAGTTGCAGGGGGTATTATGGCTCTTTTCCTTGCTC
>CAZDUQ010000245.1:0-1872 GCA_964508665.1 uncultured Oscillospiraceae bacterium
GAAACGTGCTGCTGGGCAAGAAGTGCTTCGCCCTGCGCATCGCCTCCTTCCAGGGCAAGAATGAGGGCTGGATGGCCGAGCACATGCTGATTTTGGGCATCGAGTTCCCCAACGGCGAAAAGAAGTATGTGGCTGCCGCCTTCCCCTCTGCCTGCGGCAAGACCAACCTGGCGATGATGCTCCCCCCCGAATATTACAGCAAGAAGGGCTATAAGGTCTGGACACTGGGCGACGATATCGCCTGGCTGCGCATCGGCGCCGACGGTCGTCTGTATGCCGTCAACCCCGAGGCCGGCTTCTTCGGCGTAGCGCCCGGCACCAATGCCAAGAGCAACCCCAACGCACTGGCCTGCACTCACGAGGGCACCATCTTCACCAACGTGGCGCTGGATCCTGTGGAGAAGACCGTCTGGTGGGAGGGCCTCTCCAAGCCCGCTCCGGCCGGCCTGCTGAACTGGAAGGGCGAGCCCCACGATTATTCCTCCAATGAGAAGATCGCCCATCCCAACTCCCGCTTTACCGCCCCTGCCAAGAACTGCCCCTGCATCGCCGACAACTGGGAAGATCCCGATGGCGTGCCTCTGTCTGCCATCATCTTCGGCGGCCGCCGCGCCAAGTGCGCGCCGTTGGTGTATCAGTCCCGCGACTGGGATCACGGCACCTTTGTGGGCTCCATCATGGCGTCTGAGACCACTGCCGCCGCCACCGGCGCGGTGGGTGTTGTCCGCCGTGACCCCATGGCCATGCGTCCCTTCATCGGCTACCATGTGGGCGATTACTTCCAGCACTGGATCGACATGGGCAAGAAGATGGCCAATGCGCCTAAGATTTTCCATGTCAACTGGTTCCGCACCGACAAGGACGGCAACTTCATGTGGCCCGGCTTCGGCGAGAACTTCCGCGTGCTGGAGTGGATCATCAAGCGCTGCGAGGGTAAGGTGGATGCCGTGGAGACCGAGATCGGATATATGCCCAAGGCGGAGGATATCTGCCTGGATGCGCTGGATTACAGCATCACCGCCGATCGCAAGTTCGACCGCGAGGCGCTGAAGGAGATCCTGAATGTGGACAAGGAGGCCTGGAATGCTGACATCGCCAGCATCGAGGACTTCTATGCCACCATCGGCGACCGCCTGCCCAAGGAGCTGCGCAGCTGCCTGGACACCCTGAAGAGCAATCTGAAGTAAGCGAAAACATCAGCGGGGCGGTGCTTTTGGCACCGCCCCGTTTTGTCAGAAAGGAGCCTGAAATGAAGATCTTTTCCCGTGAAAAGCCGCTGACCGTGGTGTGCTACGGCGACTCCAATACAAAATTTTATCTGGGCGACCAGCAGCGGGACGGCCCGGAGGCGCAGTCCTATCCCGCGCGGCTGGGGGAACTGTTTGCGGAGCGGGGCTTTTCCTCTGTGCGGGTGTTGAACTGTGGCTTTCCCGACACCCAGACCGATTTTGCGGTGGCCAATTTTCAGCAGCAGGTGGTGGACAACGGCGCGGAGGTCTGCATTTTCGGCTTTGGCACCAACTGTGTCCGTCAGCCGGATGCCGATCTGGAGGGGTATCTGGAGGACATGGCCCACCTGTTTGCACTGTGCAGGCAGCGGGACATCCAGCCCATGTGTCTGCTGATCCCCTGGTTCAGCGCGGATTACTGCGGCCGGGAAGGGCAGCAGCGCCTGCCCGGCTGGAACAGTGCCCTGTGCGAGCTGTGCCTGACCAGAAATGTCCCCGTTCTGGACACCTACAGCGCATTTTCCGGCGCACCGGAGCTGTTTTTCAGTGAAAAGGCGTCGCCGCAGCGGCATTACAGCGCTCAGGCCGCGCAGACGGTGGCAGAGATGGCCTTCGCCATGCTGGCGCCCTATATTCAATGACC
>CAZDUQ010000246.1:0-1871 GCA_964508665.1 uncultured Oscillospiraceae bacterium
TCTTGTGATCCTCGATATCGGCGGCCTCGCAGGTATGTACCAGCTCGAAGCAGTCCACGCGGGAGCCGTCCACTTCCACCTGCATATCGCCGCGGCGGATGATCTCGCCTTCAAAGGCGGTAGCGTAAGCCACGGGGATGTCGATGTTGGTGATCTTGATTTTGATGTCACGGGCTTCCAGAGAGGTGGCGTTCCACTTCTCGGTGTCCAGCTGCTGGATCAGGGACTTGGGCACGCGGAACATATTCTCCGTCTCGTTGGAAATAACGGGGAAGCCCAAGCAGATAGCGCCTGCGCCGTAAGAAACGATCTCATCGGACAGGGGCTTATAAGCATTGACGAAAGCCTTCACACGATCCATGGTGTACTTGGCCAGAGACTTGAAGTCGCCGGGGGTCACGTTACCGAAGATCAGAGCGGCACGGACAGCCACAGACACCACATGGATCACGGACTGCATTTCATAGCCCAGAGGGCAGACACGGACGTTTTCACCGGTCTTCATGCCGGCATCGGCGATGTGACGGATGCCTTCGCCGGTGACAGTGACCAGAATGCCCTGATTCTGGTAGCTCTTGACCAGAGCCACGGTATCTTCGGGCTTTTCGGCGCCGCCGATGATAACGGCAACACCGGGGATATCACCGGTGACCAGCGGAACACCCAGATTACGCACGAAAGCGTCGGTCAGGTGGCCCATTTCAGGCTCGGTGTAGGGAGTGGCACCATGGATGTACTTCAGAGCTTCCAAGAACTCTGCGCACAGAGCGGATGCAATGCCGCTGTCGAACGCATCAGCCAGACGGCTGTTGCGGGTCATATTGGCCTTGATGGTATCCATGGCTGCCTTCATCTCACCCAGCGTGGTGATCTTCACGCCGGTCACGCCATAGTAGCAGGGCAGCGCATAAGCAGTTGCGGGGAAACCAACAGGCTCGTTTTCGCCGTAGGTGGCGATAGCCTCATCAATGGCGGTGACGGTACGGGCATAGTTGTAGTCGTTACCACCAAAAACTCTATCAAAAAGTGTCACGGTATTTCCTCCTATTATGTTTTATTCACGATCGAGAACGGCCTTGATCTTCCGAATTTCCTCGATGGCAGCGGGGCTGAAATCGTAGGGCGATTTCCCCTGCCGGTCGGCATCGATCACTTCCGTATTGTAGTGGATGATGCCCAGCAGGTCTTCGGCAGGGATGGCGCTGCGGACGAATGCTTCGTCCTGTTCATCGCGCACCTTGTTGGCCACCACACGAACCTGCTTCACGCCCAGATCGCTGGCCAGCCGCTTGACGTTGCGGTAGGTCTGCACCGACCTTGCACCCGGTTCGATGACCACGATGAACTGATCCATATTGGCTGCCGTGCCGCGCCCCAGATGCTCCAGACCCGCTTCCATATCCATGATGACCACATCGTTTTTCCGATAGGTCAGGCTGGAAAGGATGGCCTTGAGCATCACGTGTTCGGGGCAGACGCAGCCGCTGCCGCCCAGATCTACCGTACCCATGACCAGCAGCTTCACGCCGTTGATGTCTTTGGCATACTTTTCAGGAATGTCATCGACATAGGGGTTGAGCTTGTAGAACTTGTTGGAAGCGTCCGCGCCGGTGCGTTCTTCCGCCAGAGCCCGCATTTTGGAAATGGGAACGATGCTGTCCACTTCCTCCTGAGAAAGCCCCAGTGCCAGACCCAGATTGGCATCCGGATCCACATCCGCTGCCAGAACGGTGCGGCCTTCGTCGGCATAGAGCCGCGCCAGTGTGGAGGACAGGGTGGTCTTACCCACGCCGCCCTTGCCTGTGATCGCTAGTTTCATTAGAAAAAGACCTCGAAATTAAGTAATTTTAGATGCCCAGAGCAGCACGCTT
>CAZDUQ010000247.1:0-1848 GCA_964508665.1 uncultured Oscillospiraceae bacterium
GAGGAGTCCAATCCCATCATTCTGGCCGATATGCAGGAAAGCGGCGCTCTGTTCGCCTCCGAGCACATCGTCCACTCCTATCCTCACCACGACCGCTGCAAGAAGCCGGTCATCTTCCGCGCCACGCCCCAGTGGTTCTGCTCCGTGGAGTCTTTCAAGGATCAGGCCGTGGCTGCCATCGAAAATGTCCAGTGGTATCCTGCATGGGGCGAGGATCGGATGACCAGCATGATCCGCGAACGTGCCGACTGGTGCATTTCCCGCCAGCGCCGTTGGGGTATGCCCATCCCGGTGTTCTACTGTGAAGACTGCGGCAAGCCCGTCTCCACCCCCGAAAGCATCGCTAAAATCTCTGCCCTGTTCGATGAGCACGGCTCAAACATCTGGTTTGAGAAGGAAGCCATGGAGCTGGCTCCCGATGGCTTCACCTGCCCCCACTGCGGCGGCAAGACCTTCACCAAGGAGAAGGACACGCTGGACTGCTGGTTCGACTCCGGCTCCACCCATTTCTCCTCCCTCATGCACCGTACTCCCGCGCTGTGGCCGGCCGATGTGTATCTGGAAGGTGCCGACCAGTATCGTGGCTGGTTCCAAGCCAGTCTGCTGACTTCCGTTGGTGCGCTGGACAAGGGCGCTCCCTTCCGTCAGGTGCTGACCCACGGCTGGGTGGTGGACGGTCAGGGACGAGCCATGCACAAGAGCCTCGGTAACGGCGTTGACCCTGCCGATCTCATCAAGGATTTCGGTGCGGATATCGTGCGTCTGTGGGCTGCCTCCTCTGACTATCACGCGGACGTTCGCTGCTCCAAGGAGATCTTCAAGCAGATCGCCCAGAACTATCTGAAGTTCCGCAACACCGCCCGCTACTGTTTGGGCAATCTGGCCGACTTTGACCCCAACACCGACATGGTGGCTGCCGCCGATCTGGAAGATCTGGACAAGTGGGCGCTGACAAAGCTGGACGCGCTGGTGCAGTCCTGCAAGAAAGCCTACAACGGCTACGAATTCCACATCGTCACCCACCTGATCAACGATTTCTGCGTGGTAGAGCTGTCCAGCTTCTATCTGGACATCATCAAAGACCGCCTGTACTGCGAAGAGCGCACCGGCAACCGCCGCCGCAGCGCGCAGACCGCCCTGTACCTGATCGTAGATGCCATGGCAAAGGTCTTTGCCCCCATTCTGGCCTTCACCTGTGATGAGATCTGGCAGATGATGCCCCACCGGGTCAACGATGATTGCCGCAACATCCTGCTCAACCAGATGCCCGACTCCTTCGCCGTCTATGCGCTGGATGAAGCGGCCATGGCGCAGTGGGATATGATCGTGCGTCTGCGTCAGGACGTGAACGGTGTGCTGGAAAAGGCTCGTGCCGACAAGCGCATCGGCAAGGCGCTGGAAGCTCATGTCACACTGGAAACTTCCGATGACAGCCTGAAAACAGCCTGTGAGGGTCTGAATTTGGCAGAGATCTGCATCGTCTCCGCCGTAGACTGGGCTACCCCCGAAGAGGGAGCCGAAGTCGGAACCGGAGAAAATTTCCCCGCACTGACCATTGGCGTGTCCGAGGCCAAGGGTGAGAAGTGCCCCCGCTGCTGGATGCATTCTCTGCAAGCCAACGCCGAGGGTCTGTGCCCCCGTTGCGCCGCCGTGATCGCCAAGCTGGATATCGAAATGTAAACTTTCAAGGGCAGCCGACAAAAATCGGCTGCCCTTTTTGTTGATTTCGCACAGGAAATAATTGTTGCGAACGGTCACCTTTGGTTGTATAATAGTGGGCGGAATTATTACACAAAAAGGAGTTTATACCATGTCCCAACAAATGATGGATGCTCTTGTAAAAACCGA
>CAZDUQ010000248.1:0-1844 GCA_964508665.1 uncultured Oscillospiraceae bacterium
GAAGCCTGTCCACCGGAGCGCTGCCGCCGGAGCCGCTGGCGCTGCATCTGGCAGAGAGCATTCTGGCACAGCGCACCGAAGCGCTGGCGGAGCAGTGTGTCGCCCTCACCGGACAGCTGTCCGGCAAAAACTGCGCAGCGCTGGCAGGACAGATTTTGAACGGTGCCGAGGAGCGGGCACTGCTGCCCATGGAGCAGGATGCATTGAATGCCCTGCTGGGCAGACTGCTGGAACTGGGCGGCGAAGACCGTCTGGATTCCCGGCAGGAACGGCTGCTGGACGGTCATTTTCAGGAATATGACGAATGTCTGCTGGATACCTGTACCGCCTATTGCCTGAATGTGCGTCTGGATTCCCGGCAGTCGCCGGAGGTGTGTCTGGCACTGCTGGAACGGCTGGAACAGGAGCAGCCCCAGTGGTTCGCCCGGGTGCGGCAGGCAATGCTGGCGGAGGGCAACCGGTTCCGGGAGCTGTGGAGCCGCTATCAGACCCGGCGGCTGCTGACCCCCTGCACCGGCTATGCAGACATTCTCCGGGCGGCGGAACGCTATGAGGGCGAACGGGCGCCCATGGATATTTTCGAGCAGAAATGCGTGGAGCTGTGGGTACGGTTGTATCAGGAGAGCTTCCGCCCCGGCGATTTGAACGAGCAGATGGAGCGTCTGTCCCTGCTGGGACAGCAGCTGGAACAGTCCAGATTGTCTCCGAAGGCGCAGGAAGCGGCGCATTATACCTGTCTGGGCGCATTGATCGAGAAGAGCAGCTATGCTGCGCTGTTGTTTGAGCTGGTAGTGGAAAACTCCCGGGATCGGACGATGGCATTTTTGCAGGCTACCCCTGCGGAATGCCAGCACAGCGGCAAGGGCATCTTTATCGAGACCATGAGCCGCTTCTGGAGTTCCCCCAAGGATGCGTCTCCGGTGCTGCATCTGCTGGAATTGCCCACCTATGCTTCGGCGGAGCGGCAGGAGCTGCGGGAGGTACTGTTCCAGCTGGCACAGCGGCTGATGAAAGAGCGAAAGCTGCTCAGCTGGGATCTGCTGCTCTGTGCCTGTCAGGTGACGGAAAACGGCAAAAACCGCTACGACTGCGCCCTGTTGCTGCGGAAAATGCAGGAAAACCGGTTCGGCTATTATCTGGAATCGCTGGAATCGCTGGGGCTGGAACAGTCGGTGCTGCTGAACGGTCAGGAAGGTTTGCGCGGGGAACTGCGCAAGGCGGCATCCCGCACGGAAATGCAGGGCTGTGACCGTCTGGTGCAGGAGCTGAAGGGCGGAAAGGAACCCGGTCTGGTGTCCTCCCTGCGGGATAAGATGTCCGCGCTGCGAAAGGGCTTGGAGAAGGGAAAGCACAATGAGTGAGACACGGATTCAGGCACAAAAGGGAGAGTGGCTCAACAGCTATATGGTGGGGGCAAACTCCTATAAGATCCTCTCCGAAGCGGAGGAGATCGGTCAGAACTATTTCGAGCCGGGGCTGGAAGACTATCGCCGCGCGGGCGTGGAGCATCGCTATGTGCGCATCCAGTGCCGTGGCTCGTCCCAGACCCTCTGGCTGGTGCCCATCCGTCTGGAAAACAATAAGCTGCTGTCCCTTTCCGAGCGGATTTTGGATACGCTGTCCGGACAGAGCTTGCAGGGCGGATTTCATCTGCCCTTCGACCTGATCTCCGATGCGGGGACACAGGGCTATGTGATGCGTCCCATCCCCTGGGAGCAGTGGAAGCCCATCCGCAGCTTTTTGCCCGATGCCCATGCCCCCCGCTGGCAGATGGCGGAAGCGCTGTTTCGGCGGGTGGAGCAGCTGCATCAGGCGGGGCTGACGCTGAACGGATTTTCCCGGGA
>CAZDUQ010000249.1:0-1836 GCA_964508665.1 uncultured Oscillospiraceae bacterium
CCACATTCTGGTCGAAGCCCCGGGCACGGTCGTTCTCTGCCAGAATTTCGCCGTTGCGGCAGCGCATGACCTCCACATTGATGCCCTCGTAGGTGGCAGTGGGGTAACCGAAATAGGTCCAGAGGAAGGCGCAGACCTTCATCTCCTCCCCCGGCGGCTTGAGCTGGGTCAGACCGCCGGTGGTGATCTCCACGATCTCGCCGGGGCCCAGCTCCCGCAGCAGCTCATAGCCCTGCTTCTGATAGGCGAAGGATTCGAAGGACACGCAGTAGCGCTCCTCGCCTTTGGCCACCAGCACGGGGATGCGGCCCAGCCGGTCCCGGGCGGCGATGAGACTGCCGTTTTCCCGCAGGATCAGGATGGAGCAGGTGCCCTGAATGGCGTTCTGAGCGAAGGCGATGCCTTCGGCAAAGGAACTTTTCTGGTTAATCATGGCGGCCACCAGCTCGGTGGTGTTCACCTTGCCGCCGGTCATGGCGTCGAAGTGTCCGCCGCTGAAGGTGAGGTACTGGTCGATCAGCTGCTCCTGATTGTTGATGATGCCGATGATGGAGATGGCATAGGTTCCCAGATTGGAGCGGATCAGCAGGGGCTGGGGGTCGGTGTCGCTTATGCAGCCGATGGCCGAGGTGCCCTCCATATCGTGAAACACATGCTCGAACTTGGTGCGGAAGGGTGCGTTTTCAATGTTGTGGATCTCCCGCTGAAGGCCGATGGTGGGGCTGTAGGCCGCCATGCCGCCCCGCCGGGTGCCCAGGTGGGAATGATAGTCGGTGCCGAAAAAGGTGTCAGAGATCGCGTCGTGCTTGCTGACGACGCCGAAGAAACCGCCCATATGTTACCTCCGTCTATTTGGTGCTGTATTCCGCAGCGATCTTTTCGTCCTTCGCCAGGACCTTTGCGGAGGCCTCCTGCCGGTAGGCGTCCAGCTTTTGTGCCAGAGCGGGATCGGACACGGCAAGGATCTGCACGGCCAGCAGGGCGGCATTGACCGCGCCGTCGATGGCGACGGTGGCCACCGGCATGCCGGAGGGCATCTGCACGGTGGACAGCAGGGCGTCCAGACCGTCCAGCGTGCTGGACTTTACGGGGATGCCGATGACCGGCAGGGTGGTGCCGGCAGCCATGGCTCCGGCCAGATGGGCGGCCTTTCCGGCGGCGGCGATGATGGCGCCGAAGCCATTTTCCCGGGCCTCCCGGGCGAACTGCGCGGCTTCCAGCGGGGTGCGGTGGGCCGAAAGCACCCGAACCTCGGCCGGCACGCCGAACTGAGCCAGTGTTTTGATGGCCCCCTCCAGCACCGGGAGATCGCTGTCGCTGCCCATGATGATGGCGATTTTTTTCATGGTATCCTCCTGAAATTAGATTGAAAAACCCAAACGGAAAACAAAAAAGGACAGTCCTATCTTGTCAAAAAGAACAGGACTGCCCAGACGGACGGCAAAAGTCACGTCACTCCTGATCCCCCGTGGTGTCCCACATTCTTCCGTCAGTAGCAGAAGTGATTTGAATTATCTGTATTTATGATAACACGAGCGGAAACAAAAAACAAGACGCCATGTTTCACAAAATGGAAAAATCGACGTGAGGGAACGGAGGCCCCTGCGGGAAGAAATGACCAAGAATCGGGGAAACGGGACAACACAAAGGCCCGGCAGCGGACTGCCGGGCCTTTGCGGAAAATGAGGGGAGAAATGAGGGTCTCGCGCCGCAGAAAAACGACGGGAGACATGGAACGAGAAGATGCTTTGTTCTTCTGCGATGTCATCATACCGCAATTTCGTCGGGAATTGGTGAACGAAGCGTGTACGAAATGAAAATTTTTTGGGTAAAGGG
>CAZDUQ010000250.1:0-1805 GCA_964508665.1 uncultured Oscillospiraceae bacterium
GGATGTTCTCTTTTCTACAGGAAAAATCGGTAAAATAAACCTTGGATGCCATAAAACTCTACTCCTTTTCTGTTTTTATCCTGAATGCTCTGATGCTTCAACAATACCATATTTTCAGACAACAAACAAGCCCCTGGAGCTTACTCCAGGGGCTTAAAATTTTCAACGGCCTTACGGCTTTGCAAAATATTCCATATGCTCCAGCAAAATGGTCAAAATCTCCTTGCCGACCGGTGTCGTGCGGTGATCCTGATGATACTGCCGCAGGGCCGGCTCCTTAAACGGCACCAGCACCAGATTGCCCTCATAATTGGTGCGGAAGAACTTTTTCAGCCCCTCGTCCGTATAATTTCCACCAAAAAGCTCCCGAGTGTCCTGATCGTCCATGTCGATCTTCATGGCGCTCATGACCTCCAGCTTGGTGTTCATGGGCTCGAACCCCATGCCCAACAGCAGTACCGGCCACCGGCAATACCGCAGATCCAGCATTTCTTCATCGCCCAAAAGGGCAAACTCCTCCACGCCCAGCAGCTCCTCGCCAAATTCCCGATAGACCGTGTTGGCCATGTTCAGGTTGAAGGCCGATCGCACCTCCAGTCCTGCCGGCTGATAAGACCCCGCCGGGATGGCGCTGATGGCGCCGAAGCACTCGGCCACCTTTCCCGACCGGTGATGCAGCAGCAAAAAGGGCTCCTTTCGCGTGCCGCCCCAGTAATCGCTGACCTCTACATTATAGAGGACGGTGGCGTTGTTGATGCCGATGCCCACAAACCGGTTGTCCAGCGCCATGAGATCCCGCTGCTTCCATCGCCGGGGCAGTCCGCAGAACCGGCTCAGCTTCTCCGGCATGGGCTCCCGCTGAATTTTATGGAGATAGGCCGCCTCAAACACCAGATATTCGCAGGTGTCAAGAAAGTCAAAATATCCTGCTGTCCGTACCGTCACCGCCAGACTGTGGTCGTCCAGCCGCCCGGAAAAGGCTTCCAGCGCAAACAGCGGCCCGTTAAAGAGCAGCGCCCCGCTGGAATAGGTCTTGCGGTTGGCTGCATATCCCTCTCGGGTATAGGGCAGCCGGGAACTGTAGGGCGGTGGCGCGGTCCATCTGGACGAGGATACCTGCACCGGCAGGTCAGACAGCAGCAAAAAATCGTCGCTGTCCGCCGGCTGCATCCACTGTCTGGGACAGATCAGATCCCGCACCACCATTTCGCCCCGCCGGATGGCCTCCTGATATTGCTGCCTGTAGATGTTCAGCGCCTTGTTCGCCAGCTCGCTGCGCTCCTCCGGCATCAGCTCTCCCGCCTTGGCAAAATTCCGGATGCGCTTTTCTCTGCGCGCATCCCGCACCTCCGACCAGGTGATGACAACGCCCACCACCGGGATAATCAGATCGTTCAGCATATCCAGCGCCTGCTGAAACAGCTCGGGCAACATGGCGGTTTCCTCCGTTTCATCTTGATCTTTCATAAAGGCCGGGCCGCCCTTATGCCGCCATTATTCTAACACACCGCCGCTGCTTTGGCAAGGGACTCCCCCGGGCTCAGGCCCACAGGCCCATCGTCCCCAGACGACCGTACTTTTTGCACAGACGCACCGCCCCCTCCAGGGCGTCCGGGCCATCGTCGTGCCGCCCCAGCGGGAACTCCTCCAGCTGGCGCAGCAGCTCGGTCTGATCCCGGCAGAAGCGCAGATAGCCGTTGCGGATATCGGGCTGCAGGGTCTGGATGCGCAGGGTTTTGTCGCTGGCCGCCCGCACCTCGGTCAGGGGCAGATACACCCCCTGGGCGGCGCTTTCGGCGGCCAGC
>CAZDUQ010000251.1:0-1788 GCA_964508665.1 uncultured Oscillospiraceae bacterium
CCGCGGTCATTCTGGTGTGCGGCCTTGGCTTCTCCAGCGGCATCACCTTCACGCTGGGCGGTGTGGATATCACGCTGACCTCTCTGGCCATCGCTGCCATCGCCGGTGTGGCGCTGAACGCCATCCTGCCCGGCAATGACTATGTATTCGGCACGGACGCCAAGGGCGACGGCGCCTCCAATCTGGGCACCTATTGATCGGTTTTCACGCTTTCAAGCGCCGGGTGGGCATCCACCCGGCGTTTATTCTTCCCGGCGGACGCCCTCAATGTGCAGACAGCGCAGCATACGGATGGGGTAGGTGGAAAGCGGACGGAAATCCGCATCGTTGCTGTGGGCCGCTACCAGAATGCCCGTCAGGCTGGGTGCGTCCACCCGCACTACCACCGGCGTGTGGCGATAGCCGCCCTCCCGCGCAAAGGCCAGCTGCACCAGATCACCGGGCTGCAGTCCGGTGAGGGCAGTCTCAACGGCGAAGGGCCCCGGCCCCAGATTGCGGGTCAGAAAGTCATAGAGGTACTGGACGCCCGTCCAGGAGGGCGTCCGGTCGTTGGATGTGCGATAGTACCAGCCGTAAAGCGGCGTGAAATTCATCACGCCTGCACCGGCAAACAGGCATTGACTGGCAAAATTGGTACAGTCCCCGCCCACGGAACTGAAATCGTAATAGGCCGGATTGCGCCGGTAGGCCCAGGTGTGGGCGTATTGAACGGCGGCTTCCCGATCGTAAGGCAATAGCTGCGGCATGATGATCCCTCCCGTCAGTAGTGTATGCTTTTACGATTTGCTTTGACAATCGGTGCGGGTAATGGTAATATAAACGGCAGAAGGGAGGAGTGCCTGTTGGAACAGCCATACATTGTCGGAGTCGGCGGGGCGAATCTGGATATTTGCGGAAGCTGCGGCCAGATGCTTCAGCTGCATGACTCCAACATCGGCAGGATCCATCTTTCGGCGGGCGGCGTCTGTCGCAATATCTGCGAAAATGCGGTGCGCATGGGCAGTCACGCCGTGCTGATCTCCGCGGTGGGGGACGATGCCAACGGCAGGATCCTGCTGGAGAGTTGTAAAGCCTGTGGACTTGACACATCTTGCGTTTCCACGATCAATGGGCAGCGTACCGGCACCTATCTGTCTCTGCACGGCCCGGATGGCGATATGCTGACCGCCGTAAACGATATGGAGATTCTTTCCTGCCTGACACCGCCGCTGCTGGCGCGGTTTTCTCCGGTGCTGAAGGGGGCGGCAGCCATCCTGATCGACGCCAATCTACCGCCGGAAACCATCCACTGGATCTGCGATACCTATGGCGGTAGTACGCCGATTTTTGCCGACGCGGTATCCTGCGCGAAGGCTCCGCGGCTGCTTCCTGTGCTGGATCGGCTGCACACCTTCAAGCCCAATCTGATGGAGGCGCAGCTGCTCACCGGCGGCGACACGGCGGAGATCTGTGCCCAAAGGCTACGGGAGCTGGGTGTGAAAAATGTGTGCGTCAGCGTGGGGAGTCGCGGCGTGTACTATTCCGGAGGAGAAGAATCCTTCTGGATGCGGCCTCGGCCGGTGGAGCTGGCTGCAAATGCCACCGGCGCGGGAGATTGCCTGATGGGCGCGCTGCTGGCGGGCTTTATGGCCGGGCTTTCCCTGCGGGAGCGGGTGCGCTTTGCGGTAACGGCCTCCGTGTTGACGGTGCAGAGCGCCGACACCATCCGAAAAGACCTTTCCAAACAGTTGATTTTTGATTCGATAGAGGAGTGTATGATCGTATGAACAAGTATTTGTCTGTCCTGCC
>CAZDUQ010000252.1:0-1781 GCA_964508665.1 uncultured Oscillospiraceae bacterium
CCACCCATTCCCCCGGGGGCAGGTCGGGCGGCAGGACATAAGGCCCCATTTTGACCCGCTTCAGCTCCAGCACCAGCAGGCCCACCGCCTTCATCATCCGGCGGATCTGCCGGTTGCGGCCCTCGGTGAGGGTGATGGCGCCCCGGGTCACGGGGCGGTCCGGAGGATTATGGCAGGTCTTTTCCCGGATCTCGGGGTGCAGGGCGGGCAGGACACGGGCCAGGGTGCTTTTTTCGCCCACCGTCACCCGGGCGGGCAGGGTGGGCCGGGGGTCGCCCCGCAGCAGGACGCCCGCCTCCAGCGCGCGGCGCTTTTCCTCCGTCAGGTCGCCCAGCAGGAGGAATTCATAGACCTTTTCCACCCGGTTCTCCGGCAGGGTCATGCGGCGATTGAACTGCCCGTCATCGGTAATCAGCAAAAGGCCCTCCGTCTCCCGATCCAGACGGCCCACCGGGGAGAGGGAGGGATTTTGTAGCGCCCCAAAAGGCTCCATCACCGTGGGATGGCGGTCATCCCGCCGGGCGGTGACACAGCCGAAGGGCTTATGATACAAATAATAATGGTACAAGGGGCGGGCCTCCTTCCCACAGGCGGGGATCACTCCAGGATCCCCAGGGTCAGCTTCCATTTCAGGACGCGCAGGGCGGCCTCCTCCACCCGGGCACGGGAGAGGGTGCCCTCCTCCAGCGCCAGAAAGACGGCGGTCACATCCTGCTCCACATCGGAGGTGAGCACCATGTCGGCCCCGGCCTGTAAGGCCATGACGGCGGCCCGGCCATCGGAGACATACTGGGCAAGAGCGTCCATGCTCAGGTCGTCGGTGATGGCCACACCGTCAAAGCCCACCTCCTCCCGCAGGAGGGCGTAGGCGGCGGGGGAGAGGGAGGCCGGGAGGGCGTCATCCAGCGCGGTGACGATGTTGTGGCTCACCAGAACGGCGGCGTTGGCATAGGACACGCCGGTGCGGAAGGGCAGCAGGTCATTTTCCAGCAGCTCCGCCAGCGGGCGGGTGTCGGTCACCACGGCGGTGTGGGTATCGCCGTTGCTGCCGTAGCCGGGGAAGTGCTTGAGCACCGCCCCCATACCGGCCTGCTCCATGGCGGACAGCACGGTCTGCACATAGTCGGCGGTGGCGGCGGCATCCTGACCGAAGGCCCGGTCGTACAAAAAGGCCGTGGGGTCGGTGGTGACATCGGCCACCGGGGCGAAATTCACCGTGATGCCGTATTGCAATAAAGTCTCGCTTTTATACGAAGCGTCTTCTGATATTGCCGTCAGGCCGCCGCTGCTGTACAGGCTCTGGGGCGATCTCGCCTTACCCTCGGGGAACAGGTTGGGGTTCTGGCTGGCCCGGGTGACGGTGCCGCCCTCCTCATCCACGCCGAACAGGGGCGGTATGGCGGCGGCATCGGTATAAGCCGCCAGCTGGGCGGTGAGCTGCGCACCGGTGAGCCACTGGCCGTCGGCATCCTGAAAATCCCGCTTGAACAGCAGGTAGCCCCCCAGCTGGTACTGCGCCATCAGGGCGACGCCGTCTCCCGACGGGCCGGGACAGCGGGCAAAAAATACCTGACCCACCAGCTGCTCCAGCGTCAGCTGAGAGAGCAGCTCCTCCGCCCGGGCCTGAAGCAGCTCCTCCGGCGTGGGCTCCGGTTCTGGCGCGGGCGCGGGCTCAGGCTGTGGATCCGGCGTGGATACAGCCGGCTCCTCTGTTTCTGTTTCACGGGAAACCGGCTGGACTTTTTCCAATCGAAGGCCGCAGGCGGCCGTCCCGGTCAGCA
>CAZDUQ010000253.1:0-1774 GCA_964508665.1 uncultured Oscillospiraceae bacterium
TTCGCTTTTCAGTTGAAACTCCGGCATGCTGCATTCCCCTCCACGGTTGTATTTTCCCCTTCGCTGTGCTATTATATCAGAACAGGCGTTCTATTGCAAGAGTATTGGCCGCAAAAAAGCGGGGCCGTGCCCCGCTTGCCCGAAAGCCCGGTGTTTTTCATCTCACCGGCTCACCAGCTGCTTATCCCCACTTCCTTGAGCAGACCGCCGGAAAGCATGGAGCTGTACCCGCGCTGGTCAAAGATCAGATGATCCAGCAGCTGAATGTTCAGCGCTCTCAGTGATTTCAGCAGATAGTTGGTAATCCGCACATCATCCGGCGAGGGTATGGACGAGCCGGTGGGATGATTGTGCGCCAGCACCACACCGGCAGCGTTGTACCGCAGCGCAAGGCCGACCAGTCTGCGGATGCTGACCTCGGTGGCGTTGACGCTGCCCCGGTTCAGCAGCTCCACGTCCATGCAGCGGGACTGGCTGTCCACCAGCAGAACATAAGACAACTCGTCCCGCTGGCCCAGGAACCGGGGACGGAAAATGGCAGCCGCGGCATCCATCGACCCGGCGAAGACTCCCACCTCATCCACGCGGATATAGGCCCGGTTCACCGCAGGCAGCAGCCGCAGCAGCGCGGCGGTGTGCTCTCCCACGCCCTTGACCTGGATCAGCTGCTCATAGGGCGCGTCCAGCACACCCTTCAAAGAGCCAAAGGTCTTGATCAGCTGATGGGCAAGCTCATTGGTATCCTTCCGCGGAATGGCGAAAAACAGCACCAGCTCCAGAATTTCATGCTGCGCAAAATGCTCCAGATCTTCCTTCAGGAACCGTTCTATCAGCCGTTGTCTGTGTCCGTCGTGGATTCCCATGCCTGTATCCCCTTTCTTTTTCTCGGAGGTTTTTATTGATATGAAGCGAGTTGTCTTTTGTTCTCTCGTGCTGCTTGCCGTCCTCAGTCTGCCCGTCCTTGCGGCGGAGACCCGGCTGGAGGGCGTGTGGGTCAGCACGGTCTATCATCTGGATTACCCCTCTGCGCAGGGACTTTCTGCCCAGGCGCTGGCTCAGGAGGCCGACGCCATCATTGAAAACGCCAAGGCCTGGGGGTTAAACGCCATTTTCCTCCAGGTACGGCCCGGTGGAGACGCCCTTTATGACTCTGCGCTTCAGCCCTGGAGCGCCGTGTTGTCCGGCGTTCAGGGACAGGCCCCCGATGGGGGCTTTGATCCGCTGGAATATTTCGTTGCGCGCTGCCATCAGGAGGAGCTGGAGCTGCACGCTTGGCTCAACCCCTATCGCATCACCCGGACGGCTGCCGCCACCCGTGAGGAGGCGCTGGCCCAGCTGTGCGACGATCACCCTGTCCGTGCCCTGGAGGACGCGCTGGTCTTTTACGAGGACGGCTGTCTGTATCTGGATCCCGGACGGCCGGAGGTGCGGGAATACCTGCTGGAGATCGTCGGGGAGATCCTGGAAAACTACGCGGTGGACGGCATCCATCTGGATGATTATTTTTATCCCGGCACGAATTTTGACGATGCTGGCACCTACGGGCTGTACGGCGGGGATTTCCCTCAGATCGGGGACTTCCGCCGGGATGCCATCGATCAGCTGATCGACGGTCTGCACCGGCTGTGCGCCGAATATGACAGCGTCTTCGGCGTGTCGCCCTCCGGAATCTGGGCCACGCAGGAGCGGCAGACCATGGGAGCGGCCACCACCGGCAGCCAGAGCTATTACGACCACTATGCCGACAGCCGCAAATGGGTGCGGGAGGGGCTGG
>CAZDUQ010000254.1:0-1764 GCA_964508665.1 uncultured Oscillospiraceae bacterium
GAAATTGTTCCCGATCTGGGGCAAAATATTGCGGAAGGCCTGAGGGAGAATGACTTCCGTCATGGCCTGGACATGGGTCATGCCCAGTGCCTTGGCACCTTCCCCCTGGCCGGGGGCTACGGAGAGAATGCCCCCGCGGACGGACTCCGCCATGTAGGCGCCCGTGTTCACGGAGACCACCAGAATGGAGGCCACCCAGATGTTGTCAAAGCGCAGGGCAAAACGGGTGAAATAGGGGAGGCCGTAATAGACGAATACCGCCTGTAACACCATGGGGGTGCCGCGGAAGACTTCCACATACACCCGAATAAGCTCCTTCAAAAGCCCCAGCCCCCAACGCTTGGAAAGGGGGTCGGTTTTTCCACAGGGGACGGTCTGCACAAGACCGCATAAAAACCCGATGACACAGCCTAAAAAGGTGGAGATGAGAGCTAACAGCAGGGTGTTTTTGGCTCCGTTCAGGTACATGGAGCCGTACTTGCTCCATAACTGTCCAATGTCCGAAATGAGTTTTGCAAAGATGCTCATGTCAGATCTCCGGCTGGATGGCAATGGCTTCGTCCATAAGGGCGTTGAAGTCCGCTTCGGTCATGGAGGACAGCACCTCGTTCATGGCGTTCAGCAGGGCGTCATTCCCCTTTTTCACGGAGATGCCGATGTTTACATTCTCCGCTCGCTCCGCTTCGGAGGCAAACCGAAAATCTCCCTCTGTGCCGGAAAAGTTGAGAATCGCCAGCCGGTTGTTTCTTTGGACGGCGGCCATAGCCGTAGGCAGGTCGGTGCACACAAAGTCCACGGTGCCGCTCTCCAGCTGCATAATCATGGCGGGAGCACTGTCGGAGGGGGGCAACAGCTCCGCCCCTTCAATTTGGGGCAGGCAGCTTTCATACCAGACGGTGCCGGACTGGGAGGTACATTTGCCCCCGGTAAGGTCAGCGATGGAGGCGGCGGAAGCAAAGGGGCTGTCACTGCGGGTGAGGCAGACAATGGTAGCGTAGTAGTAAGGGCCGGCCATGCTCACCTCGGCCATACGGTCAGCGGTCATGGATTGACCGGCGATGGCGGCATCCAGCGTGCCGGACTGAATGGCGGGGCACAGGGAGTCCCAGGCGGTAGAGACAATTTCCAACTCCCAGCCCTGGACTTCACAGATTTTCTTGGCAATCATCACGTCGTAGCCGTTGGCATAGGCGCCGGGAACGTTGGAAATGGGTACGGCGCCATTGCTGTCGTCGGTCTGGGTCCAGTTATAGGGGGCATAGGCGCACTCCATGCCCACGGTGAGAACGCCGTCGGCCACCCCGGTGGGGTCGGCATCGGCGGCAGTGGAATCAGGGGCGGTGGCGCAGGCAGCGGATAACAGCATGAACGTCGCCAGAAGCAGGGGGAGAGTTCTCTTCATAGCAAAATACCTTCTTTCCGTTGGGGCCTTCCGTTGCGGATACCCCCGTCTAATAAAAAATGGATCGCCAAGCGATCCATGGAACAGCGACAAACACCCCAAAAACGGGGTCTTTGCAAACAACCATCGATAGCGCTCCACAAAGTTTGTGACAGTCCGGCAGATATTCTCTGACGGCCCAGCCGGGGGAAACTGGCGGTTTTCCGGGGCTTCGGCAACTTCCCCTTTCCTCCTTGGCGGCTGCCAACCTTGGCCAAAGAGTACTGATGGAAGATGCGCCTCTATCTCAGCGATTCAATTTTACCGGTGCATGATACCACAGACGCAGATAGCTGTCAATAGGTTTTATATATTATTTCGGC
>CAZDUQ010000255.1:0-1756 GCA_964508665.1 uncultured Oscillospiraceae bacterium
TGCTGGGCGGCTGGGTGCTGAGCATCCATCTGGATCTTCTGTGTGTGGAGGGCCGCGTCCCTGCGGCAGAGGACATCGTCTCCGTACAGGTCTACAGCGAGTACACTGCCGACCTTTCCGACCCGGAGGATCTGGCGCTGGTGCTGTCCCTGCACCGGGCCGCCCTCACCCCGGCGGCCCCCGCCCAGGGGGAAAATCAGCTCCACTTCCGTCTGGAATATACCCTCACCGATGGCGAGACACTGGAGCGCTCCTATCAGATCCCCTACAGCGCCGCCCGCGCCGCCGACCCGGAGGAGCCTGCCGGTCTGCTGAAGGCCCTGATGAGCCGGCCGGAGCACATCCTACTGGGCAAGCTGCCGGAGGAGGGTGCCGTCTTTGACAGCATCCAGCTGGATCTGTATACCCGCACCGAGCTGCTCTCTCCCGACAGGCGCCTCTCCGACGGCTCCTGCTCCGTCGATCCCCTGGACGGCGCCGCGCTGCTTGCCGCCCTGCGGGAGGATGTGCTGGCCGGCCGGGTGTGCGCCTGGGATCCCACCTGGGACGACCGCGAGGTCCTGCTGCGACTCGACCTGGGCTACAAGCTGCCCGAGACCGGCAGCCAGTGGCACTGGAAGAACATCACCATCTGGCTGGACGAATGCCCCACCGCCACGCTGGAAGCGCTGGTGGCGCTGGGCTATCTGACGGAGGTGCCCCATGCTTAAAAAACACCGTGTTTTCCTGCCGCTCCTGCTGGCGCTGGCGCTGCTGCTTGCAGTCGGACTGCTGCTTGCGGAGCATGATGACGGCACGGATTTCGTCATCCCCGACCACATCCTCATCTGTCTCGATCCCGGTCACGGCGGCGACGACCCCGGCGCCGTGCAGGGCGACCGGCAGGAGAAGGACGACAACCTGCGCATGGCGCTGGCCGTCCGGGACATTCTGGAGAGCTATGCCTTCGAAAATCTCACCGTCCTGCTCACACGTTCGGACGACACCGCGCTGGAGCTGTCCCACCGGACGGACTTTGCCAACGCCGCCGACGCCACCCTGTTTATCTCCTTCCACCGCAACAGCGGCGGCGGACAGGGCATCGAGACCTGGATCTCCGCCGAGGGGCTGCGCCCCGAGACCCGGCTGGCCACCTATATCCAGAATGCTCTGGCCGCCATCCCCGCCGTCCGGGACCGGGGCGTGAAAAAGGGCACCGCCTCCAATCCCCTTGCCAGCTATTATGTCATCGCCAACACCCGGATGCCCGCCTGTCTCATCGAGCTGGGCTTTATCGACAGCGACACAGACAATGCCCTGCTGGACGATGCCTTTGACGACTTGGCTCAGGCCATCGCCGACGGCATCCTGCAAATGGTGGAGCTGAAATGAGCACAGTGCTTTCCTATCTGGCCGAGACCGCCCGGGTCATGCTGCTGGCCCTGCCCCCGTGGCTGCTGCTGCGGACGCTTTGGCTCACCCGCCGGGGCCGCCCCTCCCACTGGAAAAAGGAGCTGCTGCTGGCCCTGCTGGTGCTCTATCTGGCAGGCCTTGCCGCCCAGACGCTAAGCAGCCCCATTTACGCCCGCAGCGACGGTCTGCCCATGTCGGATTATCTGCGGGATCGCTGGCAGCGGCGGCTGGCCGTCAATCTGACGCCCCTTGCCACCATCCGCGCCATCTGGCAGCACGGCTCTCCGGAGCAGAAGCTGGTCAATCTGGCGGGCAATGTGCTGTTCTTCGCGCCGCTGGGCCTGCTGCCGCCTCTGCTGTGGCG
>CAZDUQ010000256.1:0-1750 GCA_964508665.1 uncultured Oscillospiraceae bacterium
CCATCCAGCCCTCGTTCTTACCCTGGAAGGAGGCGATGCGCAGGGCGAAGCACTTCTTGCCCAGCAGCACATTTCCGCCGTAGCCGGAGTTCACCGACCAGATGGCGTTGTCCTCGGGGAACTGCAAAATGTAGCGCTTTTCCTCATCCAGCTCGCACTTGCCATGGAAGCCGCGGACGAAGTCATTGCTGTCGCCCAGCTTGTCCAGAACGGCCTTGCCCACACGGGTCATGATGGCCATGCTGACCACGACATAAATGGAGTCGGTGATCTCGATGCCGACCTTTGCAAAGCGGGAAGCCACGGGGCCCATGCAGAAGGGAATGACATACATCGTGCGGCCCTTCATGGAGCCACGCAGCACATCGGATGCGACTTTATAGCCCTCCTGCGGATCCATCCAGTTGTTGGTGGGGCCGCAGTCCTCCTGCTTGCGGGTGCAGATAAAGGTCCGGCCCTCCACGCGGGCCACGTCATTCAGCGCGGAACGGTGATAATAGCAGCCGGGCAGCTTTTCCTCATTCAGCTTGATCAGCTCGCCGGTGCCCATGGCGATCTTCCGCAGCTCCTCCAACTGCTCCTCACTGCCGTCGATCCAGACGACCTCATCGGGAGTGGCCAGTTGGGCAGCGTCCTGCACGAACTGAAGGACGGCTTTGTTTTCAGTCAGCGTCATAATTTTACCCTCCAAAATATTGTACCTTTTACGGGAACCTTGCCAAATTTGATTGTACACGAGATCGATGCTTTTTACAAGCCGCTTTTCGACGATTATCCCTTGATTTTGGCAAAATAATCGTGCAATTTGACAGCAATCGCCGCATAATCCGCCAGTGAAAGGGCTTCTCCCCGTACATTTTGCGCAAAGCCCAGCTCGTCCAGCAGCGCCTCGGCGTCCGCCTTTGTGAGGCGCTTTCCGTATTCCATGCACAAACCGTTGGCAAAGGTCTTCCGCCGGTTGGCAAAGGCCGCGCGAATCACCCGGAAGATCGCCTTCTTCTCCCCCGCCACCGGCGGCGTCTCATGCACTTCCAGCCGCAGGACGGAGGAATCCACCTTGGGCGCCGGGATGAACAGCTCCCGCGGTACCTCCAGCATGACCTCCGGCCGGGCGTAATAGGCCACCTGGGCGGTAAAGGCGCTGTAATCCGGGTCGCCGGGACGGGCGCAGATGCGCCGGGCGGCCTCCTTCTGCACCATCACCACCACCCGGCTGAAGCAGCCGCATTCCAGCAGCGCCGTAATGGCCGGCGTGGTGATGTAATAGGGCAGATTGGCGCAGGCCACCACCGGCCCTTCGCCGAAATGCTCCCGGCACAGAGCCGCAAGGTCGCATTTCAGCACATCGCCCTCCACCAGGGTGAAGTTGTCAAAGTCGGCCATGGTCTCTGCCAGAATAGCCGGGAGGCGGCGATCCAGCTCCACCGCCACCACTTTTTTTGCCCGTCTGCACAGTTGGGCGCTCAGCGCGCCGATGCCCGGGCCGATCTCCACCACGCCGGTCTCGGGCGTCAGGCCCGCGCCTTCCGCAATGGCCGCCGGGATGTCGGCGTCACACAGAAAATTCTGTCCCAGATCCTTGGAAAACCGAAAGCCGTGCCGCGCCAGCAACAGCCTGATCTGCTCCATATCGCAAAGGTTCATATGATCCACCACATTTCTCCGCAAAATGTCGTCGTACTCCATTTATTCGACGATCCTGCCTGTTATTATAGGGCAGCGGCTTCCAAATGTCCAGAGAAATGCCCTT
>CAZDUQ010000257.1:0-1739 GCA_964508665.1 uncultured Oscillospiraceae bacterium
GCCCGCGGCTACTGGCGGCAATGGCGCTTTGACCCGGAAGCCTGCACCCCGGCGGAGGAGGCCGTCATGGCCTTTTCCCAGTCCAGCGGCACCCCCTATCGCCTGTGGCCCGAAAGTCTGATTGCCCTGCTGGAACGCAACCCGGAGACCGAAGATTTTGTGCTGTCCTATCCGGCGGAATACGGTCAGGAGCACACGGTGGAGCTTTCGGAATATCTGAGCTGCGACAGTGTCCCCCTGTTTTTGCAGTGGGATAAGCGCTGGGGCTATCTGGATTACGGCGACGATGTAGCCGGGCTCACCGGTTGCGGGCCGGTATGTCTCTCCATGGTGGCCTTTTATCTCACGGGAGATCCCGCCATGTCCCCGGACAATCTGATCCGCTTCGCTCTGGAGGAGGGCTATTGCAGCCGGGGCAACGGCTCCTCCTGGTCGCTGATCTCTGAGGGGGCGGGCAAGCTGGGGCTTTGCGCCACCGAGCTGCCGCTGGTGGAGAGCATGATCCGCAGCTATCTGGAGGACGGCACTCCCATCATCTGCGCCATGGGGCCGGGGGATTTTACCTCTACCGGGCATTTCATCGTCCTCACTGGGCTGAAGGACGGAAAGCTGCGGATCAACGATCCCAACAGCGTGGCCCGCTCGGAGGCGCTGTGGGATTATCAGCAGGTTGCCGGACAGATCCGCAATCTATGGGCCATCCAGAAGCCGTAACAACGGGCGGCGCAGGGGTGACAAAAACGGCCTTTCGTCTTTATTTTTTGTTGACGCAGGGCCGCAGTTGCCGTATAATGGAAGCAAGAACATATAAAGGAGGCACATCCTATGCCACTGCGTTTTCAGTACGGAGATATCACTACGCTGACGACCGATGCCATCGTCAACGCCGCCAATGAAAAGCTGCAGCCCGGTACCGGCGTCTGCGGCGCGATCTTCCAGGCGGCCGGAAGTCGTCTGGAGCTTTCCTGTAGCCGAATCGGCCACTGTCCCACGGGACAGGCCGTCATCACCCCCGGCTTCGCGCTCCCGGCAAAATACATCATTCATACCGTCGGCCCGGTCTGGCAGGACGGCAATCACGGCGAAGCCGAAGCGCTGGCCTCCTGCTATCGGGAATCCATTCAGCTGGCACGGGAGGCCGGCTGCGACAGCGTGGCCTTTCCTCTGATCTCCGCCGGTAATTTCGGTTATCCTCCGGTGGAGGCGCTGAAGGTGGCCGTCGCCGCCATTCACGAGTCTTTGAAGGAGGCCGATCTTCAGGTTGTGCTGGTCTTCCTGCAAAAGGACGCTTTTGTGCTGGAAGAAGGCGTGCGTCAGCCTGCCCACAGCTTTATGAAGTCCCGCGGGCTGGAAAAAGCCTTTGAGGACACCACCTATCGCCACACCTACCGCATGATCCATCGCGCAGGGTACGGCCATATGCCCGGGCTGGAGATGCCCGCCGACGACCGGGAGCTTTTGCAGCAGGAGCTGGCGCAGGGATCGGACTTTGCCAGAACGCTGGTGAAGCTGATGGCTGACCGCAACATGAGTCTGGACGAGCTGCGCTGGCGTTCCAACATGACCTTGCAGCGGCTTAACGCCTTTTTGCGTGAGCAGATGCCCTCCAAGAGTCAGGCACTGGCGCTGGCGCTGGCCCTGCGGCTGAACATGGATTACACCCGGCAGCTGCTGGTCTCCGCCCGTTTGTTCCTGGACGCCACCGAGGATCAGGATCTGCTGGTGGAATACTGCATCGC
>CAZDUQ010000258.1:0-1682 GCA_964508665.1 uncultured Oscillospiraceae bacterium
AACCGCTTGTCATAGGAATAATAGCCATAATTATTTGTCCTCCTTAATATCAATTTTGATTATGTTTTTAATCCTTTACAACCGTCTTTGTCAGACGATAACTTGTTTTCGGAACGGTGTACTTTTCAAGCAGACCGTCTGTTTCGAGTGCCTTTTTGTCAATTTCCGTAGTGTTGGTCTTAGAGAGAACGAAATTCAATCTCTTGCCGGGAACGGAAACCTTTGTATCGCCCTCTCGGAATTGTTCGAGAGCGTACTTTTTGATTTGTTCTGTGAGAACTTTGAGTCGTTTCTCTTTGTCGGCTACCGTAGCCGTTACCTCGTCAATCTCTGCCGACAACTGTTCCGCTTCCGATACGATAGCGGAAATATCCGACTCAGGAGCGAGGGTGTTGGTACGGAGTGCCTTTAAGATTTCGGCATCCTTTTTCTCGTCAAAATCGGGGCTGACACCCTTGACTACATAGGTGTTCCACCAAGCCGTTGCCTGTTCGATATAGAGGTCGAAATTCGGATAACGCTCTGATACGCTGAACTCGTCCGTGTAGACATTTTCATTCGCATAGGACGGAATGACCTGTTCGGGATGTTCGTAATCACCCTTACCGTCCTCCAATGCTACCGCCACCATAAGCACCTTATCGACACCGAGCAAGTACGCATACAGAGCCGCCTGTAATGCCTGATAGTGAGGGGCTTCGCCGTCTTTCCAACGCTCCTCCAAAGAACCGCTACGACCGTCAACCTGAACCGTCTTGATTTCGACTACCTCCTCAGGTTTACCGTCCTCTCCCATAATGAGAGCATCCCACATTCCTGAAAACACATTGCTTTGGGGAAAGAAATCTCCCCAAGTCTTTTTGAAATAATCCTCACCGTATATATCGGTGGGGGTTGCCACTTTATCCCCAAATCCCATAGACTTACGGAGGAAATCGAAAACCTTAGGCTCGATAACCTGACCTGCGTTCGTGTACTTATTACCCTCAAAAGGTATCTCGTATGTACGAGTACATTTACACCACGCTTCAAAAGGTGTTTTCCACGGGTCTGTTCCCAATACTGTCGGGAAATGTGTACCTGAGATTTTTTTCGGCTTTTTGGGCGGTTCTGTGTGAATAGAATTACCTACCCATTTAATTTCTTTCATAATGAATACCTCCATTTATATCCACCTGCCGTGTTACGAATATTTTTACAGCAAAGTGCTATACTACATCTGTTTATGCCTGTTTTTCGAGAAGCGTCTTTGACCCCTTTGTATCTCACCGTACTCCCATTCGATAGGATTTGTTCGATGGGTTGTGAACACTTAGTATTCGCCATTCTTTCGTTGCGAGTACCGTAATTATCATTATCGGCAACACTCAACCATTCAAGGTTGACCGCTCTGTTGTCAGTCTTGTCCTCGTTAATGTGATTTACCGTTGTGAGATTATCGGGGTTTGGTACGAAAGCGTGTGCTACTAAGCGATGAACTGTACGATAGAACGACTTTCCATTTTTACTGAGTACCACTTTTTCGTAACCGTATCGGTCTATCGTAGGTTTCAATGCTCGGTGTCTGAGCAACGACCACACTTGACCGCTATCGCTAACCAAATAACGCTCCTCAAAGTCAGCGATAGGTTTCCAATTCATTACTTCTTACCTCTTTTGTTATTTTCTACGACTGCATACAC
>CAZDUQ010000259.1:0-1667 GCA_964508665.1 uncultured Oscillospiraceae bacterium
GCCACCTTGCCAAGGTGGAGGTAGCGAGTTCGAGCCTCGTAGTCCGCTCCACAAAATTTGACAGGAGTTCCTTGTGGCTCCTGTCAAACTCTATATGGTGCCATGGCCAAGTGGTAAGGCAAAGGTCTGCAAAACCTTCACTCCCCAGTTCAAATCTGGGTGGCACCTCCAGAAAAAAGCACCGACATTGTCGGTGCTTTTTGTGTGCGAAAGCAATCCCTCTGGCTTTGCAAAATACGCCTGCGGCGCGCGAAATGTCTGCGGGCATGGACAGAGCTTCTGATTGGCGGCGACTCGTCGGGATGGCAGCTTGCACAAAAATTCTATTCAAAATTTGTCTAAAATCACAGGCGGATCCCGTTGAAACCCTGCGGCGAATTTGTTATAATAAAGCTAAAAAACGGAAACCCATCCGTTGAGGGCAGCGCATACAGCGATCTGCACAAAAAGCGGAACCTGATTTTGTGCAAAATGGAGATGAACCTGACATGAGCAGCATCTATGAGAACTTTACGGTCATGATAGACCGGGCCGCGGCTATCCTGGGGCTGGAGCGCTCCCAATACGAGTTCGCCAAATACCCGGAGCGGGAGATGATCGTTTCGGTCCCGGTGGAGATGGATGACGGTACGGTCACGATCTTCCGCGGATACCGGGTGCAGCATTCCTGCCTGCTTGGCCCCTACAAGGGCGGCATCCGGTTCCACCCCACCGTGGATCACGACAGCATGCGGGGCCTGGCCGGGCTGATGACTCTGAAATGTACCCTGGCGGGGCTGCCCTTCGGCGGCGCAAAGGGGGGCGTCAGTGTGGATCCCGCAAAGCTGAGCCGGGGAGAACTGACTCGCCTGACCCGGCGGTATACCGCCATGATCCTGCCGGTCATCGGGCCGGAGATGGACATCCCCGCTACCGACGTGGGCACCAACGACGCCATCATGGGCTGGATCATGGATACCTACAGCATGATGGCCGGCAAGGCCGTCCCTGGCATCGTCACCGGCAAGCCGGTGGAGCTTGGGGGCAGCCGGGGCCGGACGGAGGCCGCAGGCCGGGGGGCATCCTATGTTTTGCGGGAGTGCATGAAGCGCCTTCGGGTGCCGCAGGAGCGCTGTACCGCCGTGGTGTCCGCGCTGGGCCATGTGGGCCGCAGTGTGGCACGGGGGATGTATGAGCAGGGCATCCGCCTGGTGGGGTGCAGCGACTCCTCCGGGGCCATCCTCCGGGAAGAGGGGCTGGATGTGCCCGCAGTCCTGGCGTTCAAGGAGCAGGGCGGCCGTCTGGCGGATTATCAGGCGCCCGGTGTCCGGCATCTGAGCGGAGAGGAGCTGCTGGAGCAGCCCTGCACCGTGCTGGCGCTGTGCGCCGTGGAGGCCACTGTCACCGAGGAAAACGCGCCGCGGCTCTGTCCCCGCATCCTGCTGGAATGCGGAAATGCCCAGATTACGGCCCGGGCCGGTGATCTGCTGGAGGAGCGGGAGATCACCGTCATCCCTGATCTGGTGGCCACAGCCGGCGGCGTGATCGTGGATTATTTTGAACGGGTGCAGAATGTGCAGTCGCTGATCTGGGAGACGCAGGATGTGGATCGCATGGTGAAAAGCCTCCTGCTCAAGACCTTTGACCAGGTGTGGGAGGGCGCCATGCGCCACGGCGTTTCCCTGCGG
>CAZDUQ010000260.1:0-1659 GCA_964508665.1 uncultured Oscillospiraceae bacterium
TTTTGCCCTCCAGCCGAGTGACTGAAGGGCGGGAATTTCAGATGTACATACCAAGTTGTTCACGGAGAATTCGGAGCAGCTTGTCTCTGCGGTAAGTATAGGTGTTTCGGGAAACACCCAGAGCGGAAGCAATGTCCCTTTCGGATTTTCCTTCCATAATCAGTTCGCAGATACGGCGACCTTCGGGGTCCAGTTCCTGCAACTTCTGATACAGGGCACAGAGCAGTTCACGATCTTCCATGATGGACTGTGCGTTGGGGGTATCGTCCGGCAGGTCATCTGCCCAACTTTTCTGGTTGCCCTCACCGTCCTCAACGGTGTAATCCAGAGAAAGATTATCTCCGGCGGCTCGGAACTCACAGGCAAGGCAGTCGCCATCGCATATCCAGGTCTTGGACTTGGGACACATACACTGTCCGTGCGCCTGGGCGCGTTTGTGGGTGGTCCAAATATCACGGTAGTATGCATAGTACTGCTCTTCGGTTACCACCACCCAGGTCTTGAGACGGTGGATGTAGACCTTGAACTCACGGGTTGACTTCTGATTTTCATTGGTTTTCATTAAAAATTCCTCCGTTTTCGGTGATCCCGAAACGGAGGAATGTCAGCGCCTATGCAAAATGGGTGCAAAAAGCAAACCGCAGTCCAAACGAATCCCTCCGTTTCGGATTGCAGCAACCCGCTCAATATGCGCTGTGTTTATTAACTTGTCCGCCATTCACTGTTGAGCCATCGTAGATCAGACGATGCGGTGAATGGCAGTTTTGCCAGTTTGAGAGTGTCCTTTTCGCAGGGCGAATGTCCTTTAGAGTTTTGTAATGTCCATATCTCAAACGAGTAATTTGACAAACGGACAGTTTTGCGGTATAATATATATGCATCTCTGTAACCACAAGGAGGGATGTCCCAAATGCCATTTAAATTATATAAAATCAGTTTTTCAATCTGGGGATGGTTTGGTACTGCGTGGTACAGCATGGTACAAGTCACAAGAAAGGAGTTACATCATGGAATTTAAGATTTTCTTCTCAACACTCAAAAATCGAATATCCGATGGTTATGATGTACCGCAGTTCTTTCGTGACCTGTTTGCCATGATTACAGATGTTCCCGAAGAAGAATGGGGTACGCCACAGGACCCTACAACAAAGAAAACCAAGGATGCATCATTACGGAGTTATGCGAAAAGAACGATTCCGAAGAAATTTGCACAGCAGATCGTCTATCGACTTTCAACAGAAAATTATATTGAAAGCCTGAGCAGCCGTCCCCTTGAGACGAGGTCTCTTTTGGCTGATGATTTTTCTGCCTACGATGCTGAAATCAACGGTGAGAATGTCGCAGAGAAAACTGCAGCATGGTTTGTGGAAATTATCCGCGATGCCGCCGGTTTTGCGCCGAGGGTCGCCTTAGTACAGCAAAAGCAACAGCAGCTTGCCGTTGACCTCAAGACCAAATGGGGGCCATATCTGCTAAATGAGGTTGGACATTATTGTCCGTTCCCTGGTTGCGGGCGAACCCTTACAAAAACCAATGCCGGAAAAGCAGTTGATTCGTATGAGGTGGCACTTATCGACAGAGAAAAATCACCAGAGATATCAAACCTTCTGGCGCTTTGTCCGCAATGCTATGCTACATATTCACTTGATGACAGTAAAA
>CAZDUQ010000261.1:0-1645 GCA_964508665.1 uncultured Oscillospiraceae bacterium
TTCCCAAGACCCAGGTGCGGCAGATCACCGACTGGTACGCCCGCACCTGTGGAAACGCGCGATTGACTGCCGTTTTGCAGGACATCCTGGACACCCCCGTTTCCCCCGAGCTGCTGCCCGCGAACGAAGGGCAGATCGCCCAGAAGACCGAGGATCTGGTGGGGCCCTATACTCTCCACGATTTTTTCCTGTATCATCTGCTGTACTGCGGCTTTGGCCCGGAAAAGATCTTCCGGCTGGCCTGTGCCGCCTTTACCGGGGAATACGACAGCGAGACCGTCAAGCGCTGGCTGAAGGTCTGCTTCCGTCGGTTCTTCTCTCAGCAGTATAAGCGCTCCTGTCTGCCCGATGGGCCCATGGTGGGGCCGCTGAGCCTTTCGCCCCGCGGCGGCTGGAAGATGCCCTCCGACAGCTTCCGCACCGCCTGGCAGGAGGAGCTGGATCGGCTGTAAATCCGCTTCCCTGCCCTGTTTTTGAAAATATTTCTTTGTTTCTTTGAAAATCGCCACATTTTGTGGGAATGCTAAAGCAAACGGAAATTTTCACGAAAAGTTCCTCTTGTGTTTCCCGTTCCTCCGCGCATACTACTCTTGCGCGAAAGGAGGAATTGTATGAGAAACAAACGATGGAAGACATTTGCGCTTTGCGCGGGCCGCGGCGTCTCGCTGGCGGCCTTTTGTCTTGCATTGACGCTGGTGCTTCTGCCGGTCGGTCGGGAGGCGGCAGCGGTCAGCAGCCAGGCATCGCTGGCGTCTTCGTCTTCGCAGACGCAAACGGCAGAGCTTCCGCAACCGGGAGACAGGCTGATCCCGCTGGGGCGCACCACCGGTATCAAGCTCTATTCCAGGGGCGTGATGGTGGTGGGCTTTTCCGAGCTGGAAGGCTGCGGCACCTGCCCGGCGAAGGAGGGCGGCCTGAAGGAGGGCGATGTGCTTCTGAAGCTCAACAATCAGGAAATCACCGGCAACGAATGCATGACGGCACTTCTTGCCAGTCTGCCTGAGGGCGATCTGATCTTTACGGTGCTGCGGGACGATCAGGAGCTGACACGCCGGGTGCAGGCGATCTATGATGAGAGCCTGCACTGCTGGCGCATCGGCGCCTGGATCCGGGACAGCGTGGCAGGGATCGGGACGATCACCTTTGTAGACCCGGAGACCGGTGTTTTCGGCGCGCTGGGCCACGGCATCTGTGACGCGGACACCGGGCAGCTGGTGACCTTTGGAACCGGCAGCGTCATGTCCTCCAGTGTTACCTCAGTAAAAAAGAGCGAAAGCGGCTCGCCCGGACAGCTGTGCGGCCAGTTTGATCTGATCCATGACCAGGGCTGGCTGGCGGGTAACTGCGACAGCGGCATCTTCGGGATGCTTGACGAGGATACGATGTACAGCGACCGGGAAGCTGTGACGGTGGCAGCGGCAGCAGAGATCCACACCGGCCCGGCCACCATCCTGAGCAATGTGTATGGTACCGAAACCGAGTCCTACGATGTACGCATTCTGAAGGTCTATCATGGTGACAGCAGACGGGATCTTTTGTTGGAGGTCACCGATCCTGATCTGCTGACCGTCACCGGCGGCATCGTCCAGGGAATGAGCGGCAGTCCCATCATTCAGGATGGCAAGCTGGTGGGTGCCGTGACCCA
>CAZDUQ010000262.1:0-1629 GCA_964508665.1 uncultured Oscillospiraceae bacterium
CGACTCGAACGCACGATCTCCACATCCCAAACCTATGTCTGAACCTTCAGACAGGTCTGTTACGCCCTCTTTGGTGCATGCCGGCACGCCTGGGGTTCCTCTTTGGAACTCTTTTGCCCTGTTTGTTTCAGACGCCGCTTTCGTCTTTTGGGATTTGTGTGGGATGAAATTCTGTATATTAAAAGTGCTTCCGACCAGATTTTCCCTGTATCAGACGATTCTATCGCAGAGAACTCCTCAGAAATTGCGCCGCATAAACAAAGAAATAAGCACTGGTGTAACCACACCATTATGGCTTAAAGAGCAGTGGTTTTGCTTTCAGGCAGAAAGATTTTCTTCAACTTATCTTCTATGACTGATTTTAGTCCAGATTGTACTGCCACATCCGCATAGATGAGCATTTCGGCGTATTTTAGTGAATCCTTCCAATAGTCAATGCCTTTTGAAAGGGCTTCTTCCAGAGTAACATCAATAATTGAAACTCCGGTTAGGAAGGTATAGGAATTTAGCATCCTACGATATTTCTTTAAGAATTTCTGGGCTATATCAAAACAGAAATTATAATCTGCGCTTTCAAGGGCCTTGCGAATTTCAACTGTCTGTATCTGTGCCTTGCTCAACTGGTGAGCAGCTTCCAATGCGTGTTTTACAATACTAAAACTTTGAGATACTTTCTCGTCGGGATTAGATATATTAGAGATGCTGTTCATCACAAGTAAATTCCCTCCTTCGTAAAATTGTAACTTCTGCTGGATTATTCGATGATCTGCTTTTCGGCGGCAATGCGTGCTCTCTTTCCGGAGAACGCAAGACCAAGTTTAGTAATGGACTTGATTCCCAATACCTGCATTTCCGTGCTATAGGAACGGTCATTGATTTGCTGAAGTGCAGTTTGGGCAAGTGCTTCAAGCTGCTTCTCAGAACAGTCCTTCTCTGCTTTTATTTCGATTAAGAAACCAGGCAAATGCTTTGTTAGCGGGAGCATCTGAACATCATAACGTCCATTACCAGACTCACGGTTGGATGTGATGCGGTAACTGTTGTTCATCATCGCACACAAACCTACAACCATGCCGTGATAGTACGATTCGTTGGCAGCATCGTAGAAGCTGATGGCCTGCATCAGATAATTTTCCAATCCCCTCTGCAAGGTAACGACGTCGGTTTTATAAAGTGCTTCTTGGATCTCAATTGCAAGACTGCGTGGAATAACGTGCTCAAGCTGAGAAAGGATCTCCTTGCTGTAGACGAAAGAAATCTCTTTGTTGGGCAGAGCGACTTCGCACATATAATCCTCGCCATAAGACTGGTCACAGCTTACCGCCTTCAAATAACCTGCCACCAGCAGGAAGCTGTAAACAGAGGACGGATCATTCTGGATCTGCGGATAAATGACACCGGTGTCGATGTGCGTAACAAAGGATTCCCCCTTCATCAGCAGTTCCAGACGCTCCATAATATCCGGCGTTGCAGAAGCCAGCACCTCACGGATGATGTCGTTGCTGCCAGTAGACTGCCAGAATGCTTTGGGACGGCAATTATTGTTGAAGTATCCGATAACAGACCAGGGATTGAAAATCTCGGTATTGCCGAAGCGGTAACCGTCATACCAATCGCAGAGTTCCTGAT
>CAZDUQ010000263.1:0-1629 GCA_964508665.1 uncultured Oscillospiraceae bacterium
TTTCCCTTACACCCCTTCAATGGCATAGACACGGACGGGGCAGGAGTCGATGCCCTTGATGGGCAGGGGGGCAAAGGAGATGAAGAAGGTCTGCCGGGACAGCTTATCCAGGTTCTTCAGCACCTCCAGAAAAGTTATGTTCTCTGCCATGCAGATGTCGTGGAAGGGTTTCACATCCTCGTTGCGATTCTCGATAGACACCCCGTCTCCGAACCCCACGCACTTCACCTTGTGGTCCACCATCCACTGCGCCGTCTCCCCGTTCACAAACAGACGCTTGTCCGCTTCCGTATTGGTCAGGGAGGTAAAGGGCGGGATCCTGTAAGGGGAATCCAGGATCACCACGTCCCCCTCCTGCACCACGTCTCCCAACTGCTTGTCCAGCATCTCTGCCGTTATGTACTGATTGGGAGTTACGTCCTGCAAGTTTGCATACACGCCCCGACCCATGAAGCTGGTCAAAGGCAGAGAGGATACGTCCGGCCAATTATCGTCGTGGTGGTAGGGACACTCGCAGTGGGTCCCCAAATGACTGGTAATGTCAATAAGCGTGTGGTAATCGGGAATGGGGCCTCCGGTATTAAACCGATAGGCGTGGCACCGACGGGTCTCCGTTGCCGGATCCAGAGCCTTTGTTAAATCAATCACTCGGTACCTTCCCAGTTGATAAACAGGTTCCATGGTTCCTCCCTTTCTGTATTTGTCCTTTGGGTTCCTTTCGGCTTACGCCTGTTTGCTTCTGTTTTCCATGGCATGGATCAGGCGCACGATGGTCTCGTGGCAGGGCACCGGTATGTGCCGCTCCCCGGCCGCTTCCACCACTGACCCTGCTATGGTGTCCACTTCCGTCCTTCTCCCGTCCCGAATGTCGGCATATATGGAGGTGTACCCTCCTCTGCCGTTCTCCAGCACGGTCTTGATCCCTTCAATGACTTCCTCTTCCTCAAACCCCAAGCCGCCTGCGTTGGCCACCGCTACGGCTTCCCGAGCCAGCGTCTCCATAAGGGAGCAGGCATAGGGGTCATCCAGGATATATCCCAGAGGCACCTGCAGCACTGCTGTCAGGGAACTGGCGGAAGTGTTGAGGAACAACTTGCTCCAAATCTGCTTTTGCACCTGGTCGGAGGTGACGCAGTCAAAGCCGCATTCCGTAAAGTTTTGGGCTATGGGAGCGATGGCACTGCTGTGACCGCTGACCAGGCCGATGGAGGTTTTTCCTCCTCCTCCGTGCCTGATCCGGCTGCTGCCGGCCACGGAGCTGTTGTGCTGGGTGGAGCCGATAATCACGTGCTCCCTGTCCGCAAACTTTAAAAGCCTGTTCTCATGTCCTGCCCCGTTCTGGAGAGTCATGAGATAGGTGTCCTCTCCCAGCAAATGGGCATTGGTTTCCAGTGCACTTTGGGTATACATGGCCTTGACAAAAACAATGACCAGATCCATCACCGGCAAAACCCGGCTGTCCGTCACTGCCTGAGGATAAAAAACAGTCTCCCCGTCCTTTTCCTCAATGGTGACTCCCGCCTTTTGAATCTCTTCCACCCGACGGTTGTCTACGTCTATTAGCCATACCCGGTTCTTCCTGCTCAGGTATCCCCCAAACAGCATCCCCATGGCCCCTGCGCCTAAAAT
>CAZDUQ010000264.1:0-1624 GCA_964508665.1 uncultured Oscillospiraceae bacterium
CGACTTACCCAGGGTGGACGAGCCTTACCCCTGGAAACCTTAGGCTTCCGACGGACAGGATTCTCACCTGTCTTATCGCTACTCACACCGGCATACTCACTGCTTAGAACTCCAGCTGTCCTTCCGGTCAACCTTCTCTGTTCTAAGTACGCTCCCCTACCAATTAACTTGCGTTAATTCCGCAGCTTCGGTATTATGCTTTAGCCCCGATACATTTTCGGCGCAGAATCACTCGACTAGTGAGCTATTACGCACTCTTTAAAGGATGGCTGCTTCTGAGCCAACCTCCTAGTTGTTTATGCGACTCCACATCCTTTCCCACTTAGCATGATTTCGGGACCTTAACTGGCGGTCTGGGCTGTTTCCCTCTTGACTACGGACCTTATCACTCGCAGTCTGACTGCTGAATATGTTATGTACCATTCGGAGTTTGATTGGGATCAGTACCTCGAGGTGAGGCCATCACCCATTCAGTGCTCTACCTGCACATAACTTCACTTCAACGCTAGCCCTAAAGCTATTTCGGGGAGAACCAGCTATATCCGGGTTCGATTGGAATTTCACCCCTAGCCACAAGTCATCCAAGTCTTTTTCAACAGACCCTGGTTCGGTCCTCCACCTGGTTTTACCCAAGCTTCAACCTGCTCATGGCTAGATCACCCGGTTTCGGGTATACGTCAATCTACTTATTCGCCCTATTAAGACTTGCTTTCGCTACGGCTCCACTCCTTAAAGCTTAACCTTGCAAATTAACGTAACTCGCCGGCTCATTCTACAAAAGGCACGCTATCACCCATTGATGGGCTCTAACTGTTTGTAAGCACACGGTTTCAGGTTCTTTTCACTCCCCGCCAGGGGTTCTTTTCACCTTTCCTTCACAGTACTGGTTCACTATCGGTCACTATGTAGTATTTAGCCTTACGAGATGGTCCTCGCATCTTCAGACAGAATTCCTCGTGCTCCGCCCTACTTTTTGACACCCAAGTCTACATCATTTCGTATACGGGAATTTCACCCTCTTTGTTTGGCTTTTCCAATACCATTCTACTATGATATAGTTTTTTAACTCTTCCGGTGTCTGGCTGCTCCCCTTTCAATCGCCTCTACTTAGGGAATCGCTGTTGCTTTCTTTTCCTCTGGTTACTAAGATGTTTCAATTCACCAGGTTTTCCTTCGTATAACTATTTATTCATTATACGATACTAGTCCTTCTTAACTAGTGGGTTCCCCCATTCGGACATCTACGGATCTTTGCCTACTTACTGCTCCCCGTAGCATTTCGCTGTTAGTCGCGTCCTTCTTCGGCTCATAGTGCCAAGGCATCCCCTGTGCGCTCTTTTTTTCTTAACCTTACAATTCTTTCATTTATACTTTGCGACAAGTATTATCCAATTTTCAAAGATCTATAATTTTTGGTTAGTTAACATTACTGAAAACTAATGGTGGGCCTAAATGGACTTGAACCATCGACCTCACGCTTATCAGGCGTGCGCTCTAACCAGCTGAGCTATAGGCCCAAATTTTTTGAAAAACTTTCAATAAGTCTTTCAAAACTAAACAGAACAAGTGAGAGTAGAATCTTAAGAATTGCGCGGATTTTATTTTTTCCGCTGATAGCTATTTA
>CAZDUQ010000265.1:0-1621 GCA_964508665.1 uncultured Oscillospiraceae bacterium
GGCCGCCCCTACCGTGGGCTTTCGGCTTTTGAGCGGTGGGGGCGTGCCCCCACCCCACGGGCGATATGTAAATTGTAGGGTGGGGATATATCCCCACCGCAGCCTTCCTGTTGTGGGAAGGTATTTCGAATGGCCGCCCCTACCGTGGGCTTTCGGCTTTTGGGCGGTGGGGGCGTGCCCCCACCCTACAAGGGGTTCGTAAAAAGCGTGTCATCCCGACCGAACGAATGTGAGTGGAGGGATCTACGCACCGAATATCCCTTTCAGAGTAACGATCATGCCAAGATCCCTCGACTCGCTTCGCTCCCTCGGGACGACAAACTTGGGAGCTTGTTCCTCTGGTCGGTGGGGGCGTGCCCCCACCCTACAAGGGGTTTGTAAAAAGCGTGTCATCCCGACCGAACGAATGTGAGTGGAGGGATCTACGCACCGAATATCCCTTTCAGGGTAACGATCATGCCAAGATCCCTCGACTTCGCTCGGGATGACAGCGGTTTATTGAAACCGTGCGGAGATTTGCAACCGCACGGTGGGGATATATCCCCACCCTACGGAATGATCGCAATACACCACATTCAGAATTTTCAATATTTCATCCTAAATAAAAGGAGAAAACCATGAAAGTTACCGTTAAAAAGAAGGAAAACGGGCAGAAATTGCCTATTTCCACCGAATATATCAAATTGCAGGATGCACTGAAATTTGCAAATATCGTCTACTCCGGTGGCGAAGCGAAGACGGTCATTCAGGAAGGTGCGGTCACCGTCAACGGCGAGGTATGCACCATGCGGGGCAAGAAGCTGCGCCCCGGCGACAAGGTGGAATTTGCCGGACAGTGCTTTATCGTTTGCGAAAATGAGACTTGATGGGCTGCAACTGGGAAATTTCCGCAATTACGAGGAAATTTTTCTGGAATTTGATCCGGGGGTGAACCTGATCTTAGGCCGCAACGCCCAAGGAAAGACCAATCTGCTGGAGGCCATCGGCTATTTGGGGACTGGAAAGAGCTTTCGCGCCCAGAAAACGGCGGAATTGATCCGTTTTGGAGCAGATTTTGGAGAAATTCAGGGAAAGATCAACAGCCAGAACCGGAGCCAGAGCATCCGCTGGGTGCTGTTTCCCGGTGGGCGGCGGCGGATACTGGAATGCAACGGCGTGAAGAAAAAAACTGCCGGAGAAATCGCCGGGTTGCTGCCTTCCGTGCTTTTTTGCCCGGAAGATCTGATGATATTGAAGGGCGGTTCTGCCCCCCGTCGTCGGCTGGGAGATCTGGCGTTATGTCAACTGCGCCCCAATTATGACGCGGCGCTGACGGAATACAGTCGCATTTTGGAGCAGAAAACCCGGATTTTGAAAGACTGGCATGATGATCCGGCGGTGCTGGAAATTTTGCCGGAATATAACCGCAGATTGTGTCAGGTGGGAGCGCTGCTCATTTCCTACCGCGCCCGGTTTTATCAGGGACTGGGAGAGGCGGCGGCCAGATACCACCGGGAATTTTCCGGCGGTCTGGAGGATTTTTCTCTGGAATACAGGACGGTTTCCACGGTGAAAGACCCCTTTGCCCCCCTGCCCCAGCTGGAAAATGATCTGCTGTCCCATCTGGAAAGCCACTACCGGG
>CAZDUQ010000266.1:0-1621 GCA_964508665.1 uncultured Oscillospiraceae bacterium
TCCACCTTTCGGCGGAAGACCCGGTTGTTCCGGTACCAGTGGCCGTTTTCCTGCGAAAAATATTCATCCTCGCAGGAGACGTGCCACACATGATCCGGTGCTGCGGTGCACCGCAGCCGGCCACGGAGATATTGCCCGTCGGAATGCACCAGCAGCTGGTAGGTGTCCTGCGTGTCGTTGCGCAGGCGGTAGTCCAGATAATTGTACAAAATGGAGGTGCCCACGCCGAAGGGCACCTGCCGCCCGAAATCAGGGAACAGGTCGTATTGGTCGTGGTGGTGCCGCTCGGTGACGGTCAGGTCGGAATGCAGGGCCATCCAGTGCAGCAGGTTGGTGAATTGGCACATGCCGCCGCCCACGCCCGCCTGGGGGATGCCGTCGTGGAGCACCATGCCGGGGAGGAAGCCCCGCTTCGCGGTGCAGCGGCCCACCAGCTGCCAGAAGGAGAAGGTCTCACCGGGGCGGATGAGGATGCCGTCCACGCAGGGGGCGGCCAGACCGAGGGAGACGGCCTTGTTGTCCTGAAGCCGGGGATCCACCTGCCCCAGGGTGCGGCGGATGAGGGAATTGTGAGAACAGATCAGACAGGGCAGGGGTTCTGTTTGCCGCGTTTCGGCAAAAGACAGGCCCGAAAGGGCATCGGTCAGCTTGCGGAGAGCGATGTTTTTTTCCACAGCTATCCGATAAGTCAGGGGCGACCATTGGGAAAAGCGTTTCATAGCGTTCCCTCCAGAAGGGCAGCAAAGCAGGGCGGGTCGGGGACGGTGAAGGACAGGGGCGCGCCGGAGGTGGGCTGGGTCAGGGTGATGGCGCAGGAGTGCAGGGCGCAGCCCTTCATCCCGGGGAGCTCCTGGCCGTACATGAAGTCGCCGCACAGGGGGTGGCCCAGATGGCTGAGATGCACCCGGATCTGGTGGGTGCGGCCGGTCTCCAGCCGCAGCTCCAGCAGGGTGCGGGCGTTTTGCTCCGCAAGACGGGTGAAGTGGGTGACGGCCCGCTGGCCGTCCTCCCGGACGCAGCGCATGATGCCCCGGCCTTCCGCACGGCCGATGGGCAGGTCGATGGTGCCCGACAGCGGCAGGCCCGTCCCCTCGCACACGGCGTGGTAGGTGCGGCGGATGCCGCCTTCGGCCAGCTGCTCCTCCAGCCGCTGGGCGGCCAGCTTGTTTTTTGCGCAGCACATCAGGCCGGAGGTGCCCCTGTCCAGCCGGTTGATGGCCCGGAAGGTGGGGTTGGCCCCCTGCTGCGACAGGTGCCACACTACCCGGTTGCCCAGAGTCTGGCCGTCGTAATGCCCCGGGCTGGGGTGCACCGCCAGCCCGGCGGGCTTGTTCAGCAGCAGCAGGTCGGCATCCTCATAAACGATGTCCAGCGGGCCGGGGAGGGGCTCTACCCGGCGCTCCCTGCCGCTGTCAGGCTCCCGCAGCACCGAAAGGGTCTGTCCCGGACGCACGGTGTGCCGCACGGTGACCCGGCTGCCATCCAGCAGGATGCCGTCTTCGGTGACCTTCAGCTGACGAAGGAGGTTGGTGGACAGACGCAGCTCTCGCCGCAGCAGGGTCAGCACCTCCAGGCCGTCGTCCTCCGGCGCACACAGATAGCACAGGCGCTCCACGGCATC
>CAZDUQ010000267.1:0-1549 GCA_964508665.1 uncultured Oscillospiraceae bacterium
ACATCCTTTCCCTTTATCTTCCGGTCCACATAATTGCGCACAATCTTAATCAATATCGGGGAAAGTGTAACAACACCGATTAAGTTCGGAATCATCATCATTCCGTTAAAGGTATCGGAAATATCCCACGCAATGGAGGATGTCATCAATGCACCGCTGACTACCAGTAATACGAAGAATACCTTATAAAACTTAACCGCTTTCAAACCAAACAAATACTCGACTGCCTTGCTGCCGTAATGGGACCAGCCAAGCACCGTGGTAAATGCAAACAGAAGCATCGCAATAGCAATGAACCATTCGCCCGGCTGACCGAATACATCTCCAAATGCCTGTGCAACCAGAGTCGCATCCTTTACTCCTTCTGCCGCAAGTCCGGTTTCCAAATCAATATAGCCGGAGGAAAGTACCACCACTGCCGTCATGGTACAGACCACCATGGTATCTGCAAACACCTCAAAGATACCCCACATACCCTGCTTTACCGGCTCCTTTACATTGGAGTTAGAGTGTACCATAACCGAGGAGCCGAGACCTGCCTCGTTAGAGAATGCACCGCGCTTACAGCCCTGCACAATCACGGTCTTGATTGCCACACCGGCCACACCGCCTGCCACTGCCTTCACACCAAATGCAAACTTAAAAATAGCTGCGAACACAGCTCCTACCTTATCGATATGTACAAAAAATACAGCCAGACAGCCAACCACGTAAGCAATCGCCATAAACGGAACCACGCGCTCCGCCACTGCTGCAATACGCTCTAAGCCGCCAAGGATAATCAATGCTGCCACTACCATAAGTACAAGGCCAATCACCAGTGCGATTAACGAAGCGTCCCCTACTACCGTCGGTGCGTCTACATTCTTAAAGAATGCGGATTCCACGTTAATGACAATTTTGTTTACCTGACCGAGATTTCCGATACCAAAGGATGCCAGAATCGCACAAATGGAAAATAGCACTGCCAACACCTTGCCGAGCATCTTACAGCCCTTTCTGCTTCCAAGACCATCCTGCAAATAGTACATCGGTCCGCCGGACCATTCGCCGTACTTATTTCTGCGACGGTAATAAATACCAAGTACATTTTCGGAAAAGTTCGTCATCATTCCGAGAAATGCCATCACCCACATCCAGAACACCGCGCCCGGACCGCCGACGACAATCGCCGTTGCCACACCGGCAATATTTCCTGTACCGATGGTTGCTGCGAGTGCCGTGCAGAGTGCCTGAAACTGGGAAACTGCACCCTTTTCCTTCTTCTGCACGTCCTTTTTAAATACGCTGACAATCGTCTTTGTCCACCAGTGCTTTAAATGACTGATTTGGAACACCTTTGTTACAATCGTCGTAAGCAGTCCTGCACCAATGAGCAGAATCAGACCCACCTGAACCCAGACGAAATCATAGACCTTACCGTTAATTTCGGCAAGAAGCTCCATAAAGCCCTTCATAAAAAAATCCTCCTGTCCTTTTGCCTGAGAGATCGGCGGCACACCGCCTTACACCTTCGGCGTTCATTTGTAATGAATCTCTCCAAGAATTT
>CAZDUQ010000268.1:0-1530 GCA_964508665.1 uncultured Oscillospiraceae bacterium
CCTTCTTCGGCCCCATCTGCCCGGAGGTGCCCGCCTCTATTTTGCAGCTGCATCCCGATCTGACTGTCATCTGTCATGTGGACTGAAGCCCGCATTGTGGCGCTGGACATTGGCGGCACGGCCATCAAATCCGCCGTTTGGCAGGGGGGTGTCCTGAAAAATGAGCGGGAACGTCCCACGCCGGTCACCTGCGCTGCGGAGCTGGTGTCCGCCGCTGTGGACATCGTGCGCGGCTTCGGCCCGGTGGATGCCGTCGGCGTTTCAACCCGTGGGCAGGTTGACGGACAGGGGCGCATCCTGTATGACAACGGACCCATCCCGGACTACACCGGTACGCCTCTTGGCGCGCAGCTGGAGCGGGCGCTGGGCGTGCCTGTTCTTGTGGAAAATGACGCAAATACCGCCGCCTGGGGCGAGGCACAGCTGGGGGCCGGAAAGGGCTGCGGCGATTTTCTCTGTCTGACTTACGGCACCTGTGTAGGCGGTGGACTGGTTTTGAACGGTCAGCTGTATCGTGGCGCCAACCGGTCGGCGGGAGAGTTTGGCTGTATGCAGCTGTTCTCGCAGCAGCCTGCCTGGGACGGCCCCGGCGGTGCTTATTACGAAAGCTTCGCCTCTGCCTCCGCACTGATCGATGCAGCTCGAAAGGTTGATCCCTCGATCCTGGACGGACGGATGCTTTGTCGACGCATGGAGGAGCCTGCGCTGGCACCCGTGGTTTTCCGCTGGGTTGAGCGGGTCAGTCTGGGGCTCAGTTCTCTGATCCATATTTTCAACCCCTCACTGGTCATTTTGGGCGGCGGGATCCTGCAAAATAAGGAGCTGTTCCGCAGGATTGATGCCTGCACCCGCAGCCAGCTAATGCCGGGCTTTGAGGTGGTGACGCTGAAGCAGGCTCTTCTGGACAACCGTGCCGGCATGATCGGCGCAGCACTGCTTGCGGAAGCCGCCTTGCGGAAATAAAAGCAGAAAAACCGTCCTCCGAAAGGGGCGGTTCCGCAGGATCATATCGCAATGCCTTTGGGAGCGACATGACTTCAGTCATGCCGCTCCCCTGTTTCTGTCATCACAGCGCAAATGAGCGGAAGGTGTTCCAGGCGGCATACAGACGCCGTTTTCCTCTTTCCTTATACTTTCCGGCCAACAGCCATTTCTCTGGATTCCACAAGGCGGCGATAGATGCCGCCCTGACGCATCAGCTCGTCATGGATGCCGCTCCGGGCGATTTTGCCGCCGTCCATGACAAAAATGTTATCAAAAAATGATAAACCAAAAAAGGCGACACCCGGTGGATAATCCGGGTATCGCCTTTTTCGTTGTCGCATTCTGTGCGGCAGCCTGTCGCCTGCCGGTCTTACTTTTTCGCGATGACCTCGATCTCCACCAAACCGCCCTTGGGCAGTGCAGCAACCTCCACGCAGGAGCGGGCGGGCAGAACGGGGCCGTTGATATATTCGGCATAAATGGTATTGACTTTGCCGAAATCCTGCATATCCTTAATGAACACCAGCGTCTTGATGATACTGGTCA
>CAZDUQ010000269.1:0-1519 GCA_964508665.1 uncultured Oscillospiraceae bacterium
GCCTCGAACACCGTGACCTCATAGCCCTGCTTGGCCAGGTCGCCGGCGCAGGTCAGACCGGCAGGGCCGGAGCCGATGATGGCCACCTTGTGGCCGTTGGTCTCGGGCTTTTTGGGCGGCTGGGTGGCGTTGGCGTTGTGCCAGTCGGCCACAAAGCGCTCCAGCCGGCCGATGGCCACCGGCTCGCCCTTCACGCCCCGGACGCAGTACTTTTCGCACTGGTTCTCCTGGGGGCAGACGCGGCCGCACACGGCGGGCAGAGAGGAGGTCTTGTTGATGATCTGATAGGCGGCCTCAAAGTCGCCCTCCGCCACCTTGGCGATGAAATCGGGGATATTGATCTGGACGGGGCAGCCGTTCTTGCAGGGCATCTTGGGGCAGCCCAGGCAGCGGGTGGCCTCTTCCATGGCCATTTCCCTGGTGTAGCCCAGAGCTACCTCGTTAAAGTTCTTATTCCGCACATCGGGCTCCTGAGCGGGCATCCCATGGCGGGGCATCGTCATATTGGCCATGTTATTTGACCTCCTTCTTGAACAGGTTGCAGGCTTCCTCATAGGCGTGACGCTCAAACTCCTTGTAGATGGCGCCGCGGGAGATCGCCTCGTCAAAGTCCACCTCGTAGCCGTTGAAATCCGGGCCGTCCACGCAGGCAAACTTGGTCTGGCCGCCAACGGTCAGGCGGCAGCCGCCGCACATACCGGTGCCGTCCACCATGATGGGGCTCATGGAAACGGTGCAGGGCAGATTGTGCTTTTTGGCGGTCATGGTGACGAACTTCATCATCACCAGCGGGCCGATGGTGATGACCTCGTCATACCGGTTGCCCTCCTGCACCAGCGCATCCAGCGCGTCGGTGACCAGGCCCTTTTCGCCGTAGGTGCCGTCGTCGGTCATCAGCTTCAGCTTGTCGGAGCAGGCGCGGAACTCATCCTCCAGAATGACGATCTCCTTGGAGCGGAAGCCGATGACGGAGTGGACCTCGCAGCCTTCTTCATGCAGCTTCTGCGCCACGGGCAGCGCGATGGCGCAGCCCACGCCGCCGCCCACCACGGCCACCTTTTTCTTGCCGGCGGTCTCGGTGGGGTTGCCCAGGGGTCCGACGAAATCCTGAAGATAGTCGCCCTCCTCCTTGGCGTTGAGCTTGACGGTGGTGCCGCCCACCACCTGGAAAATGATGGTGACGGTGCCCTTTTCCCGGTCGTAACCGGCAATGGTCAGCGGGATGCGCTCGCCCTCCTCATCCACACGCAGGATGATGAACTGACCGGGCTCTGCCTTTTTGGCCACCAGCGGGGCCTCGATCTCCAGCAGAGTGACGGTGGCGTTCAGGGGCCGTTTTGTTACGATGCGATACATAAAGCGTACCAGTCCTTCCTGAATTCTGATATGAATTGCGTTTTGTTGAATTTTATATTCTAAATAAGTATATCATTTTCCGCACGGAAGGTCAATTCCTTCAAGCGGAAAAAAGTCCCTTTTTCACAGGAAAAAGGGACACAGCTTGTCAGAAAAGTCAAAG
>CAZDUQ010000270.1:0-1495 GCA_964508665.1 uncultured Oscillospiraceae bacterium
GGAGATCGACGAGACAGCGAACCGGAGAATGGAGCAGATGATGACCGAGCTGATGCAGAGCAACGGCGTGACGGAGGAACTGAAAGCCAGCGACCCGATGATGTGGGTGGGGCTGATGAACAACCTCAAAAGCCAAGCCGAAGAAGCAATTCTCGCAGAGCTGATCCAAGCCTAACCGGACAGCTCACCCTGTTCGATGTGGGGTTATTCCCAAGCGAACAGGAACAGATAACATTTATAGATCAAGCGGAGCGTGTAGAACCTACACCCTTCGCTTTTTCTTTTGCCCAGGAAGATATTGATGATGTGCTTCGACTTGCCAGCAACAGCGACGAGAACCGCATGGTGGTCGTTGCGGCGTTCCAAGAGCAGAAATCCACCGCTGAGATCGTAGCACTTCTGCAAAAGCAGTACCACGGCGGTGCAGGCTTGAAGTCCGAAAACGGTGAGTTTTCCGTGTGGTATGCCGAGGACGGCATCCACCTTGCCAAAGGCAGATCGGCACGGTATAAGACCACCGCACAGGTCATTTCGTGGGAAACGGCTGCGGAGCGTATCGGTCAGCTCTTGCAGGAAGGCAACTTTGCCACCAATGTGGAGCTTGCCGAAGCCTATGGGTATGAGCGTACCAAACTTGCGGAGTCTTTGTGGTATCTGTCGGGAGATTTCAGCGATGAAGGCAGAGAAAAAGGTCTCCTGCCTACGCTGAACGATTACCGCTTGGGTGGATTTCCTGACAATACGAAGCGGCTGGCAGAGAACTTGAATGACCCTGCGTTCCGTAAACAGCTTGCCGCTGAGTATGCAGACTTCTTGGAAGCCTACAAGGAAAACCGTAGCGTTATGCGGTTTCACTACCACAAGTTCAGCGACATTGGGATGAAGCTGAACGATATTGACCTACCGAGAGTGGAGTTTACCACCGATATGGCAGAGGTCAAACAGGTCGGTATGTTCATTACCGACGATGAGATCGACGCAACCCTCGCCGGTGGCAGTAGTGTGGAGGGTGGCAAAGGTCGTATTTACAAATACCTCACCGAGAGCCACAATTCTAAAGAAAAGGCGGCGTTTCTCAAAGACGAGTTCGGTTGGAGTGGCAGCACCGGTGCTGTCTCCGGTCAAGGTTGGCGTGACAGCAGTGCCAAGGGCATGACCCTCAAAAAGCCCGATTGTGCCAATGTGGAGCTGAACTGGAACAAGGTGCTGGAACGCTATGAAAACCTCATTCGCAACGGCAGATACTTCACTCCCGAAGAAAAAGCCAAGTACGAGGAAATGCAGACCCACGGCAAAATCTATGAACGCTACAATGACATCAAGCACGATCACCCCGATGATATTGTGCTGTTCCAAGTGGGCGACTTCTTTGAAATGTACGGTGAGGATGCAAAAACCGCAGCAAAACTGCTGGACATTCATCTGACCACAAGACCCATCGCCGGTGCAGGACGAGTAGAAATGTGCGGTGTGCCTGCCCATGCTTTAGAGCAGT
>CAZDUQ010000271.1:0-1487 GCA_964508665.1 uncultured Oscillospiraceae bacterium
CATATATTTTTAAGTAATCCATATAAAATCACTCCATCGGCTTAATCATAGATTCGATAAATGCAATTTCATCCTCGGTTAAGGCATATTTAGCATATAATTGAGCATCAATCTCGCATATCGTCTTGCTCCAATCAATGTCGGAAGCTGCAGTAAAATCTTGCATCGGTACATATTCCCATGTTGCCTTGGGATTGTGCTGTGTTACCTTCTTTACACCCAATAACGCACGTGCAAACTTTGTTTTGATATACTTTCTCAAACATTCCGCTTCAGTTTCTGTTGCAAACATACCCATGCTAATAAATGTATCAGCCGAACCTTCTCCGGGTGCCGCAATAAGGGGTGCAACTAATGTTTCAAACGCTCCGCTTCCATTAGACTCGGGAATCATAACATTAAAGGAATCAAGATATGGGTTGTCCTGTAAATATTCTCTGCGAATATATTTGAACTGACGACCGGCTTTGGTTTTTGCAAGAAATTTTACGCATATCGTACCTGATTCTGGTTCATCCATAAACACGGTCGGAAGCAAATCGACAATCTTAAAAATAATTTTAGCACCAGTCCCATTGCCCGAAAGTGTTTCAACCTCGGGATGCTCTGCGAACAGTTTGTCGGAGAATCTATAAATGCCTTGCGAGGAAATAATGGCATCTAATTTCACTTTTCCTTCTTCAGCGATACTTACTTTTTTCAGAATGCTATTCAATTCCGTATAGGCAGTAAATACGCCAACCTTACCACATTTCTTTTTGGTATCGTGCATTGATATGGCTACGCCACCTTTAATTTCTGCATTTGAGAAAATATTTGAGGCATCGGGTTCATACATCATAACTTTGAAATACTCATCATTAAGCATTTTCCTGTTCCAGTCCTTGGCAGTCTGACCCGACTCAAACAAGAAGCGTGCAGGGGTTATCAAAACTGCCTGTTGAGAGATTGTATAAGATATATCCATAAACGAATCGTATATCGGCAATTTGCGTCCGTTGTTGAATCCTTCCTCCTGATAGGGAGGATTGCCTACTGCAATATCAAAATTCACTATCTCATCTCCTTCTGTAATTTCATCGTTCATTGTAATGCTGTCAAAGGACTTGTTTTGCCTTAACAGACTTGCTATCTTTGCATAATCAATATCGCCGTCCTCGTCCTTAACCTCCAAAAGACTGTAAGAGTTGAACTTGGAAGCAATATTATCCACATTCAAACCCAAAATCTCGTATATCATACGGGTAAACTCATAGGTGATGCCTGACGTGGGGATAGTGTAAATTGCATCTTTCAACGCTTCTTTATCATATCCCAACGTAATGTACTTTTCAAATACGGCAAGCGCGAATTCGCCAGCCTTGCCTGCAATATCGAGCACCTTATTTCCGCTATCCATCACGGCTTTCAAATCGGTATCGTCAATCATATTGATCATGTCCTTGCAGATATGCTTCGGCGTGATGACCTCGGACTCACCGAGCTTT
>CAZDUQ010000272.1:0-1479 GCA_964508665.1 uncultured Oscillospiraceae bacterium
AAAGTTTATTATCTTGAAAGCAAGCCCAACCGGTGATGCGAGAAGACTAATCGAATGATAATATTGTACGACTCATTTATGAACATACCTCCATTTGTAGCCATAGGCGGTATTTCGTTCACCTTTAGCACATCTAGAGATACTTTTTCCTTTTGAACTATCATTAAATAAAATTTGTCCTGCTTCTCGGCAATTTTCAAACGTATTAAGTATTTCGTTAGTATTTACATCAATTTGCTCAACTTTCTAAATTTTAGCAATAGATTTATTTATCAACTTATTTTTATTTGCTTCAAATTCTTTCTAGATATTATTATTATAGTCTTTTTCAAGACACCAGTATAATGGCTCTTGAGTTATTGGATGAGCACCACTTGAACTATTTTTTCTTTTACAAGATTTAGAGATATTTTCTGGAAAACTATGACACCATTCGCTAGCTTGTTTAATTGTATCAAATTTTTGTTTGGTATTTAAACAAATTATAGCTTTAGCCTAAGAGTTGTTAGCGCCTTGACGGGTAGAACTTATGAATAAGCTAATTTTATCTTTTTCTTTTTGAGATAAACGTCTATTTTTCCCACCTTCATTTTCATTATAGCCATGATAATAACTGTCATATTTTGCTATATAGTATTTTTCTTTTTCATTGGCTTCATCTTGAGTCAAATTTTCTTCTAAAATAATATGTTCAAAATTATCCCAGCCATATTTTAAAATTGCCTTGTAAAAATCCTGTTTTATATAACCTTTGCCATTTACACCCCAACGATATTCGGGTTTCTAAAGAGTTTGTCCAACATATGCTTGTTTATTTATTTTATTTATATGAACATATATTGTATATATTCGTTCATCATTAAGTTGTGCTGCCAAGACCACCAACCCTTTCTGTTGTGACAGGCTCTTCGTTGTCCACTGTGCCATAAGATTTTATGATTCCCTGCCCCAAACGGTCGCCACGCTTAAGCTGGATAGCAAAAGGAGAGAGGTTAATTAACTGGAAGAAGATTTCGCCTTCATTGTCAGGGTTATCACAATAGTCAGCATCAATAATGCCAACACTATTGCCAACAATAAGCCAATGCTTTAAAGGGAGAGAGCTTCGCGCACTCAGCTCTAGATACTGACCCTGCTCTAAGTGACATTTCATGCCAGTAGAAACAAGGGGTACTTTAACTTTAAGCTCCTTGGTAAGAGCTGCCATTTCATCAAGAGTCATGGGATTAATGAAACCATAAAAATCTTCGTGACGATCTCGCTCGAATAGATTATCTTGAATCTTAGCTCTCTGAAAATCATACGGAGGAATTACAATATCCTCTGCCACAACAAAATCATAACCGGCGGAATTGGCGGTTGCTCGGGTGGGCAGGGGTAGATCTACATCAGCAAAACGACTCACTTTTTCAAACTTAACCATAAGATATTATACTCCTTCGTATGAGATAGTAATATTGCCAGACGGTTCTTTTTCAT
>CAZDUQ010000273.1:0-1465 GCA_964508665.1 uncultured Oscillospiraceae bacterium
ATATGGGAGTATCGAGCGTGAAACCGTAGTCCTCACCGACAGCGGCAAAAAGCGGGCCGAACCACGTCTCGTCATCAAGGGATTTGAAACCGTTGACGCAGATCGCACCTTCTTTAAGTGAAAGCGACTTATCGTATATTATTCGTTCCGGCGAAACGCTCTCAAGCACGCCCATACCGGCGCATTCCGGACACGCGCCGAACGGATTATTGAACGAAAACAGCCGCGGTTCGAGTTCGGGAATGCTTATGCCATGTTCTTCGCAGGCATAATTTTGAGAAAAATACATCTCCTCGCCGTCACCTTCTCGCGGAACGGTCGCGATGAGCAAATTGCCGTTCGCAAGGCGAAGCGCCGACTCGACGGAATCCGAAAGACGCGTTCTTATATCGTCGCGCAGCACAAGTCTGTCAACTACGATATCAATATCGTGTTTTTTATTCTTTTCGAGCTTGATTTCTTCAGACAGCTCGTACATCACGCCGTCCGCACGCACTCTCACATATCCCGATTTTTTCGCATCGGCAAAAACTTTCTCGTGCATTCCTTTTTTGCCTCTGACTATCGGAGCAAGCACCAAAAAACGCTCCCCCTCCGGCAAAGACATAATTTTATCAAGAATCACATCCGTGGTCTGCGCTGAAATTTCACGTCCGCATACGGGACAGTGCGGAACACCGATTCTTGCCCAAAGCAAGCGAAGATAATCGTAAATTTCCGTAACGGTTCCGACAGTCGATCTCGGATTTTTTGAGGTCGTTTTTTGATCTATCGAAATCGAGGGAGAAAGCCCCGTGATCGAATCGACATCAGGCTTATCAAGCTGACCGAGGAACATTCTCGCGTAAGACGAGAGCGACTCAACGAATCGTCTGTGTCCCTCGGCGTAAAGCGTATCGAACGCAAGCGAGGACTTTCCCGATCCGGAAAGTCCCGTAAAAATAATCAGCTTGTCGCGTGGGAGCTCCACGTCTATATTCTTCAGATTGTGGACTCTTGCCCCCTTAATGATAATTTTGTCCGTTGACATTTATACCTCTTTTTTCACGCGGTCACACCCCGCGCAGCTCTTTTATCCTATCGCGCAGATAAGCGGCGCGCTCAAAGTCAAGCTTTGACGCCGCCTCTTTCATTTCACAAGTAAGATCCGCGATGAATTCTTCTCTTTCCGCAGGCGTCATCTGTGAAGCGCGCTTCTTTTTTTCCGGTTTCTTTCCGGAATCTCGCTTGTTGTCTTTTGATTCGCCTATCGAAATAAGATCACGAACCTCTTTTTTGACTGTTTCGGGAGTTATTCCGTGCGCCTCGTTATATGCGATCTGAATGGCTCGACGGCGGTTCGTCTCCGCGACGGCGGCGCGTATGCTTTTCGTCTCCTTGTCGGCGTACAAAATGACCTTGCCGTTTGCGTTTCGCGCGGCACGTCCTATCGTCTGTATCAACGACGTTTCGTTGCGCAGGAACC
>CAZDUQ010000274.1:0-1463 GCA_964508665.1 uncultured Oscillospiraceae bacterium
GCAGGTTGGAAAGCGTTGCCCTGTCCTTGACCCGGACGTTTTTGCTGCGGTCCAGAGTACTTAGGATTTCCTCAGAAAAGTAGAAGGAATTATATTCACCCTGTTCAAAGGAAACATACGGGTATTCCTCCAGCTCCTCCAGCGTAATGCTATCCTTCTTAGAAAGCGGATGTTCCGTACAGATGGAAACATGAGGCTTTGCCACTACCAACGGCTCGAATTTCAGCCCGCTTTGCTTCAAAAGCTTTAATATCACTTCCTCATTCTTGGACGAGGTATATAAAATGCCGATTTCACTCTTTAACCGGCTCACATCCTCAATAATCTCATAGGTTTTGGTCTCCCGGAGTGTAAAATCGTATCGGTCCTCGCCAAACTCCCGTATCACAGCCGCAAAGGCATCCACCGCAAAGGAATAGTGCTGGCAGGAGACGGAAAAATGGGGACGCTGTTCCTTTTTATGCAGAAACTTCTCTTCCAATAAGCTGGTCTGCTCCAACACCTGTCTTGCATAGGACAAAAAAAGCTCTCCTTCTCCCGACACCGTCACGCCCTTATTGGTACGATGAAAAATCGTAAGCTGCATTTCCTTTTCCAGTTCACGGATGGCACTCGTCAGGCTCGGCTGAGAAATAAACAGCCGCCTTGCCGCTTCCGTAATATTTGCTGTTTCCGCCACTGTTACCACGTAACGGAGCTGCTGTAATGTCATCTGCCGTCCCTTCCTTTCTGTTATAAGACTTTGCTTATTGTCAATTTCGTATCATTTCCTGCGTACTTCCCCCAAAAACCGATTTCTAACTTACCCCAGCTGCTCATATTTTCGCATCAATCTCCGTCCTGCACTTCCCATCTCGCCCACCAGACAGATACTCATTTTCTCCGGACAAAGCATCTGCTCTGCGAACTGCTTTACCTCAGCCGCTGTCACTGCCTCAAGGTAAGCTAACTCCTCCTCCTGCAAAATCACCCTGCCGCGCAGCAGCACGCTCCGTCCGTTACTTTCCATACGGCTTTGGACACTCTCCTTCGACAGAATTGCCTCCGTGCGGATAAGTGCCTTGTGCGTTGCCAGAGTTGCCTCTGATATTTCCTTTTCCCGGAGGTTCTCACATACCTCCTGCACACAATCAAATACCGTTTCTGCCTGTGCCGGCGCACTGACCGCATCAATGTGCAGCAAGCCCTCCTTCGCATACGGACAGCTATAGGAATACACCGCATAGGCAAGTCCCTCGTCCTCCCGTATTTTCTGAAACAGCAGCGAATTGTTGCTGCCGCCGAGCACCGATTGGAACACCGTCGCTATATGCCTTTTCTCATCCAGATAGGAGATTCCGGGAAGCACCAGATTCATATGAAGCTGCGAGGTATCTTGCACCGCTTTGGAAAAATTTCGCGTATACGGTGCCGCCATTCTGTCCGGCACAGCTTTTTTTCTGTCCTCCTGCCCTGCCATCTTC
>CAZDUQ010000275.1:0-1438 GCA_964508665.1 uncultured Oscillospiraceae bacterium
CGTCCAGCTTTTCCCCCATGCCCACGAACTTGATGGGCTTGCCGGTGACGGCACGGATGGAAAGGGCTGCGCCGCCGCGGGCATCGCCGTCCAGCTTGGTCATGAGCACCGAGTCGATGCCCAGAGCGTCGTTAAAGGCCGAGGCCGCGTTGACCGCGTCCTGACCGGTCATGCCGTCCACCACCAGCATGATCTCGTGGGGCTTGACGGCGGATTTGATGTTTTTCAGCTCGTCCATCAGCACCTCGTCGATGTGCAGACGGCCGGCGGTATCCAGCAGCAGCAGGTCGTTTCCGTGCTGTCTGGCGTGGTCAAAGGCGTGTTGGGCGATGACGATGGGGTCGCCCTGACCCTCCTCATAAACGGGGATGCCCAGCTGCTCGCCCACGATCTTCAACTGCTGGACGGCGGCGGGACGGTAGACGTCACAGGCGCACAGCAGGGGACGGCGGCCGTCCTTCTTTTTGAACCAGCCGGCCAGCTTGGCGATGTTGGTGGTCTTACCGGCGCCCTGAAGGCCCACGAACATGATGACCGTGGGGGGACGGTTGGCCATATGCACCCGGCTCTGGCTGCCGCCCATCAGATTGCACAGCTCGTCGTTGACGATCTTGATGACCTGCTGCGCGGGGGTCAGGCTCTCTAAAATATCCGAGCCGATGGCCTTGTCGGTGACTGTCTTTACAAAGTCCTTGACCACCTTGAAGTTGACGTCGGCCTCCAGCAGGGCAAGGCGCACCTCGCGCATGGCCTCCCGCACATCATTTTCGGTGAGGCGGCCCTTGGAGCGCAGCTTCTTGAACGCGTTATTGAGTTTTTCGCTTAATCCTTCAAAGGCCATAGTTACATCATTTCTCCCGTAAGGGTCAGAATGGCATCCACGTTTTTGGCGATCTCGAAATTGCGGAGGCGGGCGTTGACCTGAGCGATGAGGGCGGCGGCCTGGCGGATCTCCTCCAGCTTGCTCTCATAGCTGCCGTATTTTTTCACCAGACCCAGCTTTTCCTCGGTGTCCCGCAGGACGGCCTCGCTGCGGACGATGGCATCCCGCACGCCCTGGCGGGAAATGCCGGCGTGCTCCGCAATCTCGGCAAGGGAGAGATCCTCGTTATAATAGAGGTCAAACAGCTCCTTCTGCTTTTCGGTGAGCAGCTCGCCGTAGTAGTCGTACAGCAGGGACATATGAAAGGTGTCACTTTTCAAGGCTCTCTCTCCCTTCTGTAAAGTAGTTTGCCTTTACAACGGGATATATGATACCCGATTTTCCGCCGTTTGTCAAGAGGGGAAACGGAATTTCTGCGGGAAATTTGACGGAAGGGGGGCTGCAAGCCCCACGCCGTCTCCAACGGTCGGTCAAAGGCTCCGCGCTTTCCGGCGGCTTATGCCGTAATACGCCCCATACATCACCGCCACCGCCGCCGCGATGAGGAAGGGATAG
>CAZDUQ010000276.1:0-1420 GCA_964508665.1 uncultured Oscillospiraceae bacterium
GGCAGCTCCACCCCGTTCTGGATGAGGGCGTGGGTGCCGCACAGCACCAGCGGCTCTCCGGAGGCCGCCCGCGCCGTCACGCGGCGCTTTTCGGCGGCGGGCAGCGCCGAGATCAGCAGCTCGGAGGAAAAGCCCAGCGGCCCCAGAAATTTCTCCATGGTCTCCCGATGCTGCCGGGCCAGCAGCTCGGTGGGGGCCATGACCACCGCCTGCTTGCCGTTTTTCAGCGCCAGCCAGGCACAGGCCGCCGCCACCAGCGTCTTGCCCGAGCCCACATCCCCCTGCAACAGCCGGTTCATGCGCCCGTCGCCGCACAGGTCGGCAAAGGCCTGCTCCACCGCCCGCCGCTGGGCGCCGGTGGGGGAGAAGGGGAGGGAAGCAAAGAACCCCTCCGGGTCGTGCCAAAGGAGCTTCGGCCCGGGAACCCGGCGACTTTTGTCCCCCAGCGCCTGTCCCGCGCAGCAAAACAGAAACAGCTCCTCAAAGATCAGCCGCCGCCGCGCCCGGGTCACATCCCCCGGCGTCTGGGGAAAATGAATGGCCCAAAGGGCCTCCTCCGGGGGACACAGCCCCCACCGGGCAGCCACCTGCTCCGGCAGCGGGTCGTCAAAGCCCCCCGCCGCCAGCTCCAGCGCCGCCCGCATCCACCGGCGCAGCTGCCGCTGGGAGATCTCTCCCGTTTTGGGGTACACCGGCACCAGCCCGCCCTCAGCGCTTTCCGCCGGGGAGATTTGCGGATTCACCATCCCCCAGCCCCGGCCCACCCGCTCCGGACGGCCGAACAGCAGGTACTCCCGCCCCGGCTCCAGCCGCAGATAGGGCTGGTTGAAGAAGGTGAGCTGCATCGCCCCCGTGCTGTCAAAGGCCCGCCCCCGGGCCATGACCCGCCCGCCGGGCAGACGGCTTTTGCGCAGCTCGTCGGCCACCGTCGCCCGGACGCACACCGCCGCGCCCTCCTCCAACTCTGCAATGGGAAAGACAGTGGTACGATCCTCATAATCCCGGGGATACCGGCGCAGCAGATCGTCCAGCGAAAAAAGGCCCAGCCTGTTCAGCTGAGCCAGACGCTGCGGCCCCACCCCCGGCAGGCAGGACAGCGGCTGCCGCAGGGCCTCCGCCCCCGTCACAGCCGGGGACGGTACAGCGACACCGCCACGCCTAAAATGCTGCATTCCCGCCCATCGATGGGCTCAAAGGCCGGATTCTCCGGCAGCAGCCACACTCCGCTGGATTGCAGCGACAGCCGCTTGACGGTGGCCTCGTCCCCCAGCAGCGCCACCACGATCTGCCCGGAGATGGCGGTGTTCTGCCGCCGCACCAGCACGATGTCCCCGTCCAGGATGCCCGCGCCGATCATGCTCTCGCCCCGCACCTTCAGGGCAAACATCTCCCCCTGCTCCGGCCCGTCATAGGGCACATA
>CAZDUQ010000277.1:0-1418 GCA_964508665.1 uncultured Oscillospiraceae bacterium
GCTTCTGCTGCTCTGCGGACTGTTTTATCCGCCGGTGCGGGAGGTGTTCCCCATTTCGGAGGATGCGGAAGGCGCCGCCGGGGAAGACGCGGATGCGTCCGACGGCACTGCCTGCGACTGATCCCGCATTGAGCTTTGACAGATTCAAAAAACGCCTGTGTCCCCGGACACAGGCGTTTTGTATTATCCTTCCTTCACGATAAACACCGGGATGGGTGGATCGTTGATCCGGTTGACAAACCGGGTCACCAGGACGGTATATTGCCGGTGATCCAGCCCTTCCACATACTCCAGAATGGCATTCCGCTCCTCGTACCCGTTATTTCGGCCATAATAAATGCACAGGCACATAAAGCCGCCTGGCTTCAGGCATTCCAGCCCCTGCCGGATCGCCGCAAGGCTGCTCTCCTTTTGGGTAAAGATCTCGTGACTGCCGCCTGGCAGCCAGCCGAAGTTGAACACCACGCAATCGGCGCTCTCCGGCAGCGCGTAGGCCGAAAGCCTGTCATGGCTGTCCAGCACCACCTGCGCCGTGTCGTCCCACCCTGCCGCACGCAGCCGCTCCCTTGTATTTTCCACCGCCTGCGGCTGGATATCCATGGCCAGCACCCGGCCGCACTTTCCCACCGTTTCACACAAAAGTAAGGTGTCGCCGCCGTTTCCCGCAGTGGCATCGATGGCAAAGGTGCCCTCCGGCAGGTGCTGTCGGATGAACCGGTGGGTCACGCCCAAGGCGTTCCATTGCTTGCTCACGCACATCCCCTCCGCCCTCTATTTTACCGCAGCGCGGAGGATTTTGCAACCGTTCAGTGCATACAGCGCTTGATCTTTTCCAGCACACCCTTTTCCAGACGGGAGACCTGCGCCTGACTGATGCCGATCTCGCCGGAGACCTCCACCTGCGTCTTTCCGTCATAAAAACGCAGGGCCAAAATACGCTTTTCCCGGGGCGAAAGCTCCTCCATCGCCTGCCGCATGGCAATCTGCTCCAGCCAGTTTTCGTCGGTGCTGCGCTCATCCCGCACCTGATCCATCACGCAGACCGAGTCGCCGCCTTCCTGAAATACCGGGTCATACAGGGAGACCGGGTCGGAAATAGCGTCCAGCGCAAAGATCACCTCCTCCCGGGGCAGGCCCAGCTCGGCTGCGATTTCCTCCATGGTGGGCTCCCGCTGGAGGCGGTTCATCAGCTGCTCCCTGGCTGTCAGCGCACGGTAGGCGTTGTCTCTGGTGCTGCGGCTGATCTTCACCCGGCTGCCGTCCCGCAGATACCGGCGGATTTCGCCGATGATCATGGGCACCCCATAGGTGGAAAACTTGACCGGCTGGGCGGTGTCAAAATTGTCGATGGCCTTCAGCAGGCCGATCACGCCCACCTGAAACAGGTCATCCATCGGCTCGCCCCGACTGGAAAACCG
>CAZDUQ010000278.1:0-1415 GCA_964508665.1 uncultured Oscillospiraceae bacterium
TAGGCGGTCTGAAAGTAATCCCGCCAGAGAAAGGTGCCGCCGATGGTGCTGTCGCAGATGCGGCTGGGCTGACGGTGAAAATAGGGGCGCAGGACGGTGATGTCCCGCAGCGTCAGGGGTTGAAATTCCAGCATAGGGTGTTTTGTCTTCTCTCCTTTTCCGGTGCGGTGTGGATGACTTATCAAACATATAGTATAGCATACTTCTTTGTAAATTGCACCCGGAAAAGCGTCGGTTTTCTAAAGATTTCTTCAAGGTTGGCGGTTTCCTCTTGCACCCGGGGGACGGACATGGTATAACCGAGACAGAAGCATTCGGGAGGTGTCTGCAATGGAGCAAAAACCGCGGTCATGGGTACAGCGGCTGCTGAAGCTCGGCACGGTGCTGTTTTTTGTGCTGCTTGCGGCCCTTTGCCTGAAGGGCTGGCGCATGGGGCTGTTCAGGAGTCTGGACACCTTGCAGGCATATATTGAGGGCACCGGGGTCTGGGCGCCGCTGGCCTTTCTGCTTTTGCAGGTGCTGCAGATCGTGATGGCCTTTATCCCCGGAGGAATGCTGCTGGCCGGGGGCGTGGTGATCTTTGGCCCGTGGGAGGGACTGCTGTATAATTTTGTGGGGACGGTGCTGGGCTCGTGCCTGAACTTCCTGCTGGCCCGGCGCTGGGGGCGGCGCATCGCGGGACATCTGCTCAGCCCGGCCACACAGGAGAAATATCTGGGCTGGCTCAATGAGGGAAAGCGGTTCCGGCGACTGTTTGCGCTGGCGATCCTGCTGCCGTTTTTTCCGGATGACGCACTGTGCCTCATCGCGGGGCTCAGTGATATGAGCTGGCGGGCGTTTTTGCTGATCCTGCTGCTGAAGCTGCCCTCCATTGCCGCTTACAGCGTGGCCTATGGGGTGGCGGGGCAGGTGCTGTAGGGGTGAAAGTCCCTTTACTTTCCAGGCGGCGCGTGATACACTATAGATAAGTTCTGCATAAGGAGTGTTTTTGATGGAATACAAGTACTGGAACCAGTTGAATTATCCTGACATCCCCTACGGTGAAAATGACAATGTGGCCGCCAGCGGCTGCGGCCTGTGCTCGGCCTGCATGGTGGTGGAGAACATGACCGGCGAGACCTTTACCCCTGCCGACGCGGTGGCGCTGGCAGAGGCGGCCGGCGCACACGACCATACCGGCACGGAGATCACCCTGCTGGCCCCCGCCATTTGCGAGAAATTCGGCCTGACGGTGGAATATACCTGCGACCACGGCAAAATGCAGCAGTTCCTGCTCAACGGCGAGGGCATGGCCATCGCCAACTCCGGCGGCGACCGTCCCGGCTGGACGGGCGTCTTTACCACCGGCGGACATTTCATCGTGCTGTGCTCTGCAAAGGGACGGGAGATCTGCGTGATGGATCCCTCCATGCGTC
>CAZDUQ010000279.1:0-1402 GCA_964508665.1 uncultured Oscillospiraceae bacterium
TTTCCCGGAAGTCTTCCATGGCAATTTCCGAAAAAAAAGCTTTTATTATCCTTGTAATCCTTATTTATAAGAAAGAAAAGTTGCTTTTTAACAGGAGGCTATGGTATAATAAGATGAATTGTTATCATTTATTTTTCAAAAAGGGGATATTCGATATGTATACGCCTGAAGCACTGCTGGACGCGGTGCTGCGGCAGCTCCGGGCAGAAATGGGAGAGGTGCTGGTGGATCCATGGTTCACCAATTCCTCAGCCATCACCATAGAGGACGGGCTCTTTGTGATCGAGGCCTCCAGCGAGCTGTTTCGTGACACGCTGACCAAGCGCTTTACCGAAAACGTTTCCCAGATCATCACCCAGCTGCTGGGCCGGCCCGCCCGACCGCTGTATGTCCACGGGGCCGAGGCCGACAGCTGGAAATTGCAGAGCGGCGGCAGCGTTTATGCCGGCTACACCTTTGAAAAGTTCATCGTGGGCAACTCCAACAAATTCGCCCACGCGGCAGCGCTGGCGGTAGCCAACAACCCCGCCCGGCTGTACAACCCGCTGTTTATTTACGGCGGCTCCGGTCTGGGAAAGACCCATCTTCTGTTCGCCATCGCCAACGCGCTGCGGAAGAAATATCCCAACTACCGCATCGTGTACATCAAGAGCGAGGATTTCATGAACGAGATGGTGGAGGCCGTCAAGACCTCCGGCTTTTCGGAGTTCCGGGCCAAGTACCGGCAGGCCGATCTGCTGCTGATGGACGATGTGCAGTTCCTCAGCGGAAAGGACAGCTTACAGCAGGAGTTTTTCCACACCTTTGAATCGCTGTTTCAGGCCAACCGGCAGATCGTGCTCACCTCCGACCGTCCGCCCAAGGAGATTGCCACTCTCAGCGACCGCCTGCAGACCCGGTTCGAGAGCGGCCTGCTGGCCGATGTTCAGTCCCCCGATCTGGAGACCCGGATGGCCATGGTCAAATCCAAGGCCAACAACCTGAACATCGAGCTGCCTCAGAAGGTGGTGGAGTACATCGCGGAGAACATCACCAACAATGTGCGTGAGCTGGAGGGCGCGGTGAAGAAGATTGCCGCCGTCAACGGGCTGATGGGCAGTCCCATCGATCTGCCCATGGCGCAGAAGGCCATCAAGGACATTTTCAAGGAGCGGCCGGGGCTCAATCCCACGCCGGAGATGGTGCTGGACGAGGTGGGGGATTATTTTTCCATTCCGGTGGAGCGCATCCGGGGCAAGGCCAGGGGCAAGGAGGTCGTTCTGCCCCGGCAGGTGGCGGAGTTTCTCATGCGGGATCTGTGCTCCATGTCCTATCCGGAGATCGGCAAGATCCTGGGCCAGCACCACACCTCGGTGATGTACGGCATAGAAAAGCTGACGGCCCTCATGGCGGAGAACGACGC
>CAZDUQ010000280.1:0-1400 GCA_964508665.1 uncultured Oscillospiraceae bacterium
CTTGCCCGCCCGATAGACCACCAGCGTGGGGATGCTGAAGACCTTGTGCTGACGGACCAGAACGGGCTGCTCGTCCACATTAACCTTGCCCACCGTCACCTGTGGCAGCTCCTCGGCCAGCTGCTCCACTACGGGAAGAAGCTGACGGCAGGGGCCGCACCATTCTGCCCAGAAGTCCAGCAGGACAGGCTTTTCGGACAGCAGAACTTCCTGTTCAAAATTTTCTTCTGTAATATGCAAAACGAACATTTAGTACCTCCTTGACCTGTTCGGTTTAATCTCTACTTAAATAGTATACTATAAATCCATATTTGTCAAGCATTTTTCGAGAATTATTCTTAAAAAGAAATTACCTGAGAACAGTTTCCCCGTTCTCAGGCGATTTATTCTTTATTTGCTTTTCTTTTGCAGCGCCGAGCGGAAGCGGAACTCGGTGCCCGCCAGCATCCGACGGTAATTTTCCCGATGCTTGCACAGGATCACCCCGGTGGCGATCATCAGGATCAGCGCGGGCCAGACACTGTGCAGCTGCCAGCCCATGTAGGATGGCACCAGCAGCACGGTAGCGGTCGTACCCGCTACGATGTAATCGGTGAGCAGCGTCACCAGCACCACCACCGCCAGCACCACCAGGGCAAAGCGCCAGTTGAGGGCAAGGGTCATGCCCAGATAGGAGGCAAAGCCTTTGCCTCCGCGAAAGCCCATGGGTGCGGGAAAAATATGCCCCAGCACCGCCGCTACGCCGGCCACCGCGCCGATATTGGGGGCATCCGGAAAAAGCATCCGTGCCAGCGCCACCGCCAGGGCGGCCTTGCCGATGTCGTGAAGAGCCACCAGTACGCCGGACTTCCAGCCCAGCAGGATCATGGCGTTGGAAGCACCGGGATTTTTGCTGCCTTCCGCCCGCAGATCCACCTGCTTCAGTCGGGCCAGCCCCAGGGCCAGATTTGCGCAGCCCAGCAGATAGGAAAACAGGATGGTCACAAGATATGCCATAAATGCACCGCCGTTCGATCAAGCTTGCAGCCCCGGATAGGGCCGTTCCGGTCACAGTATATCATGCCATCCGCCGTTTGAAAAGGGGAAAATTGATGCTGCCGCCCATTGCGTATCAATTCAGATATGCAGTTCCCCCTCCAGATACAGCATCGCGCCGCCGTTTTCCCCACAAAGCGCTGCTTTGCGGGGGCCCCGCTTGAACAGATCCCCGGCAAATGAATTGCCGGGGATCGCGCGCGGCTCACGCCGCGTCGGGCCGCTGGCCCGTCGGCGTCGTCGTGGTTCTCATCCAATATGCAGTTCTCCCTCCAGATACAGCACCGCGCCGCCGTTTTCCCCACAAAGCGCTGCTTTGCGGGGGCCCCGCTTGAATAGATCCCCGGCAAATGAATTGCCGGGGA
>CAZDUQ010000281.1:0-1393 GCA_964508665.1 uncultured Oscillospiraceae bacterium
TTTCATCAATTATCCAAATTCTGTTTGAACTATTTAATATTTCTTCTCTATCTGTAACAGTATAAAAATTTGGTTCAAATGCTCTATACGCTTCTTCCACTCCCCAATATTCTGCATTATAAAAGAACACTTGGTTTTCTTCAAAAAGTATTGCTGGAATTGAACCTACTCCAACTTTTGTAAATGCTATGCTATCTCCTTCTTGAATATTTTCTTTCATATATTCTATAACTTCTATATTAGATTTACTATAATTATCTCTTATCATTATAATATTATTATATATTCCAAGACCTGCAATTACCGCTAATATTACTGTAACTGTAACAAAATTTTTCTCTTTTCCTAAAATAAAACTTACAGCAAAAATATATAGCCCTGTTATTACAAATAAATATCTATAGTATAATATTGAAGTTTGCAATACTATTGTGATAATTATTGCAGAAATTATTACTGCAAAATACACTCCAACAGCCCATTTAAATGGTTTCATATCTTGTTTTTCCTTTGAATATTGGTATACTCTATAAATCATATATCCATATAATTCTAAAGCAAAAACTGTTGGCACTAATAAGCCTGTGTGGTCAGATGTTTTTACATATCCAGCCAATTGTGAACTTATAAGTTCCATTGGTGTTTTAGGAAATGACCATCCTATCCAAAATCCACTAGAAACATTTCCCATTTGTGTAAGTAATTTCATTATCCATGGCAAATATGCTAGTGCTTGTAAACAGCCAAATGCCAAAATAAATATTATTCCTTTTTTTCTTTTCTTTACTATTAAATATATTAATAATGCAACATTTATTAAACCTGCTGCCATTAGCCCATAATAATGTAGATAAATGCTTGTAATACTTGCAATTCCAAATACTATCCAATTCTTTGTGTTATCTTCTTTTACCAATCTATAAGCATATATTGCAAGAAGTGTTACTGTTAATATTGCCCAAGAATACATTCTTACTTCTATTGCATATACTGCCATTTCTGGCAAAAATGCTGATAAGAATGAAAAAACAAATCCTGTTTTTTCTCCAAAATCTTTTCTTATATGTGTATATCCTAAAATTATCATTATTGCAATTGGAATTATAGAAAACAGCCTATATGCAAGTATTGAGCCACCTGTTATTAGGTAAATTATATGTAATCCCCAATAATATAATACTGGATGAACATCATTTCCACCAATTGACCAAATCTCACTAAATGAATGTTTTGCAAGTGCAACAGAATAGCTTTCATCAAACCATACATTTTCGTGAAATGCACCTAAAGATATAAAAATTATTCCTATTATAATTATTGCTATATGCCAATTTTTTAATGGTATATTTTTTATTTTATCTTTCATACTTACCCCTTTTAAATTCTATTATAA
>CAZDUQ010000282.1:0-1389 GCA_964508665.1 uncultured Oscillospiraceae bacterium
ATCTCTCACTTTCTGACTGTATTATAGCAATGAACCTATCCAATATAGATGGATAGGCTCGCAATTAAATCAGATAATTTTATCTTCTTTTTTCTTCTGTATTTGTATGAAGATGTTCCATTGCTCTTAAAACTTGCTTCTGGATGTAAAAAGATGTGCGAAGATGTTTAATTTAGTTCAAACATCTGGTTTCGTGAACACCTGAAAGTGTATAATCAAAACATCCACATTGCTGACTTCCACATCAGGCGTTTTTACAGGGCTGATTGCAAGGAAACTTCCACAAAGCTTCCACTTCCACCCACAAAAGGCGCAAAAAAGAGGAAGCGCCGCAGTGCTTCCTCTTTTCATATGCATGATGTCTTATTTACCGAAGTAACGCTCCAGCAGACCCTGAAATGCGCGTCCGTGTCTCGCCTCGTCCTTGGCCATTTCATGAACGGTATCGTGGATGGCATCCAGGCCGTTTTTCTTGGCACAGACAGCCAGGTCATACTTGCCCTGTGTGGCGCCAAACTCGCAATCCACGCGCCAGGCCAGATTATCTTTGGTAGTAGCCTTCATGTTGGGCTCCAGCGTGCTGCCCAGCAGCTCGGCAAACTTGGCGGCGTGCTCAGCTTCCTCATAGGCAGCCTTCTCCCAATACAGGCCGATCTCGGGATAGCCCTCCCGGTGCGCGATGCGGGCCATACACAGGTACATACCCACCTCGGAGCATTCACCGTTGAAGTTGGCAAACAGCTGCTCCTTGATGTAAGCCTTGTCATCATCGGAGATATCGGGGTTGTTGGCTACGGTTTTTTCGTAAATGCCAAACTCGTGCTCGGCAGCCAGCTTGCCCTCCTCCATCACCTTGAACTTGGAGCCGGGAACCTTGCAGATAGGGCAGACAAAGCCCTCGGGGGGCTCGCCCTCATGCACATAGCCGCAGACGGGACACACATACTTTTTCATCGTATTTTCCTCCTGAATTTATGTGTTTTTAAATGAACTCATCTTGATCGCGTATAGCTCAGCCTTGAGCTTGGCGTTGACCTCATCAAAAATATGGTGGAACTGGCAGAAACGCTTATCCTTGACGCGGGTGCAGTCAAAATCATCGCTGAGGCAGTGGTTTAGTTCAAACGGGCCGTCGATGCTTTCAATAATCAGCCCCAGAGAAATATCCTCCGGCAGCATGGACAGCGCATAGCCGCCGTTGGAGCCTTTTTGCGAGGTGACGATCCTACTGCCGGCCAGCTTGCGCAGGATCTTTAATGTGAACCGCAGCGTAACGCCGGAAAGCTCCGCGATCCTGCTGGCGGGAACGGTGGCATTCTGAGACTGTATCAAAACATAAACGATGCGCACTGCATAGTCCGCTTCGTGTGTGATCCGCAAAAAACTCAC
>CAZDUQ010000283.1:0-1363 GCA_964508665.1 uncultured Oscillospiraceae bacterium
TGTAATATTTGTTGAATATTGATTGAAAAGCGGAGTGAAAGCTCCGCTTTTTTATTTGATATATAATTAATTTTATGGACAGGCTTACAAAAGAACAACGACATAAAAATATGCAGGCTGTTAAAAATAAAGACAGCAAAATTGAAATCACATTGCGAACCGCTCTTCGCAACAAAGGTTATTATTATCGTAAAAACTACGAAAAACTTGAAGGAAAGCCTGATATCGTTTTGACAAAATATAAAATCGCAATTTTTTGTGACAGTGAATTTTGGCACGGATATAACTGGGAAACTCGCAAAAATGATATAAAATCCAACAAAGAATTTTGGATAAAGAAAATAGAAGGCAATATTAAAAGAGATGAAACAGTAAATAAAATTTTAAAAGAACAGGGTTGGAAAGTTGTACGTTTTTGGGGTAAAGAAATTTTGAAAAACCCCGGTAAATGTGTAAAAGAAATTGAAGATTTAATACATCAGGTATCTGAAATATAAATCAATTAAAATTATGACTTATAGCCTGCCGAAAGCCTTATAAACATGCATGTTTGATAAAACATAACATTTTACCTATAATTTTTTGTTATTTTTTTCATAAAAAGGTACGACTTTTTGAGGATTTTAACACAAAAACCTACGAAAACAGCAGGAAAAAGGACAAATAAAGCCTATAAACCACTTATATATTTTTTTGTTTTACACTGTCCAAAACAACATAACCAAAGCCAATGAATAATATTAATAATATTACAATACTAACTATTAACATCCGACAACCTCCTTAAAATATATATTTTTTTTTATTTATTGTCTTTAAATGCTTTTAAATCCTTAAAGCAAACATAAGCAAGCATTACCGCAATAATAACAATTATACTTAGTTCAATTATTAACATTTAATCCCTCAATTCTTTTATTAGTACAGTGATTCTTTTTGATGTTTCATAAGCTGATGTTAAATATATAAAATCTAAAATACTTCCTATAATAAATAAACAAAAGTTTAATAATGAATAATTATAAAGTAAGCCGATAATTCCACCTGTTAATACAATAACAACAGAAAAATATATAGCCCTTAATGCAATTAAGTTATTTATTTCTGTTTTTATTTTGTCTTTATTGTTCATAATTCAATTATAGCAGAATTTATTGATTTATAACAGCTCAATTTATTAAAGTTATTTATGGTTATGACGATAAATATAATAATGAAATATTTTAAGGTTTCTTATGGACGGTATAAATAAATATTCCAAAGAATGGTTCGCATTAAACGATAATTCGGAATATATAGAAAAAGCGAAAAGTTTAAAAGACGGTGTTGAAAATACAAACGGTTCTGAAAATTTTAAACTTGA
>CAZDUQ010000284.1:0-1337 GCA_964508665.1 uncultured Oscillospiraceae bacterium
TCATCTTTTGAAATTAAGAAATCAATTATCTCAACCAACATAAATAAAATCGTATATTGATTGCAATTAAACATTTGATATTCATTGTCATAATTAAAATTCAAATTAATATATTTTACTGCAAATATAATTTCAAATAGATTATTTATTTTTCGATTTAGTTCTCCAACTGAAACAGGCATATCTTCATTTATATCTAATGATTTTATCAATTCATTTAACTTTGTAGAACTCTTCTTAATATTTTCTACACTATTGTTATGTAATTCTTTTTTGTCTGCTGGTATATCATCTTTCATATCTTCCAAATGACTGATTGCTCCAACCATTGCCATTGTTCTTTCGCCAATTTCTCCCATTAATCTATTTAAAAATCTTCCTAAAAACTCATTTTTATAACTTTGTGCATCTAATTGTTTTCTTGTTTGTTTTACTTCTTCAATTAATCTTGCTTGTTTTAAACTTGCTATGATAAGTGGAACATTTTTTTCTTGTCCTTCACCCTTATCAATATACCCTTGTATTTCATATTTTTCTAGCATTTCATCAGCTGGCAATGTTTCTGCATATCCAGTTTGCAAATAAATAATAATATCTTTATCAAATTCTCTTATTCTTCTTATAACTTCATCACCATTAATTGCAGGTTCCATATGATAATCAGTTAAAAGTACATGTATTTTATTATTTTTTAAATATTGAATCGCTTCTTCTGGGTCTGTAAAAGATATAACATCTATTCCTTTCTTTTTTAATACCATTTCCAAAGGGAAAATAAAGGTAGCATTATCATCTATAATCATAACTTTATTTATATTTTCCATAATAGTTCCTCCCATTTTTTTATTTTATTAATTTCATTATAGCATATTATAAAAAATAATCAAATTTTTTTATAATTCTTTTTTACCATTATTTAAAGGTATCTTTATATAGAATGTTGTTCCTTTTCCTTCTTCTGTATCAAAATCTATTGTTCCATTAAAATCAACTTGAATATTTTTACTTGTAAAGAACAATCCTAATCCTGTTCCCTTTGCCCCTCTTGTTGTTAGCATTTCCTTAAAAATTCCTTTTTGTATTTCTTTTGGTAATCCTCCAGCTGTGTCAGAAACAGATATATTTACGAAATTGTTTTTATCTTTTGTAACTGTTATATCAACATTTCCTTTTATTTTTCTTTCTTCGTATGTTAATATTGCATTTTGAACCAAATTGTTAATCGCTTGATGCAATTTACTTTCAATTCCATATATAGTTATTTCTTCTTTTATATTAACATTAATTGCTCCACCTATCTTTTTTATTTGATTTTCTTCAAGTTTAACTAGATTTTC
>CAZDUQ010000285.1:0-1327 GCA_964508665.1 uncultured Oscillospiraceae bacterium
TATTTTGATTTCTATATCAGTGAAGTTATTGGTGAAATTATCGGTGAAGTTATTGGTGAAATCGCTAATACCATTTTTAGTATTCATTCCTTTTAGTACATTGATATATGTCTTTGATGGAATACATTTTAACATAACACCATCGCTGTTTATTTCTACATTTGGCAATGGTACATTATATTTTTTGCACTCATCTTTAATTTTTTCAAACCCTCTGCCCCAAGATTCAATAAAACCAGCTTTAAAAAAAGTTTGAGCAATTAATGGATTATATGGTTTAGAATAATGCTTTTCGAATAAATTTCTATTTTTTAGTTCTTCTGGAAACACACCATCGTTCCATACATATATTTTATCATCATAAATACTTATTTGAATTGGATTATTTCCTTCGTAACGCTTGTGATTAATACTATTCAATAAAATTTCCCTAAATCCGTTCTCTTGGCATCATATATTCATCTATCCTCTGCATACCTTCATAATGGATAAGTGCTTTTAAATATTTAAGATAAATCATATCAATTGCATTATCTATTTGCAAAATAAGTGGTCCATGTATCTCATCTTGATATTTTAAATCAGCATCATTATTTTCAAAAAATCCTATTTTTATATAAGAACCTAAAATCCATTTATTTGGTTCTTTACCAAACAATAATATTGCAGCATTATTTAAATAATTACCATCATATAGGCCCAAATTTCTTAACAAAATTTCATTATTAATTTCTACTTCTTCTTTTTTTAATCTACCACTTTCTACTGCATTTTTTCTAAATACTTCAAAAGCTTTTTCACTTAAATCTTCAAAACTTGCATCTTTTACAGATAAATTCTCCCATCTTTTACCTATTTTGTTTAATAAAAACCTATCCAGTTCATTTCCAGTAATTTCATTATTATTACTACCACTTCTTAAATAAAATTTTCCTTGATAACTTATAGGTGTTGGATATTTATCTATCTTAATAATTATATATAATAATTCATTTTCTTCTTCTATTTTAACTTCTGGTATAATTCCCATTGTATCTTTTATTTTGTTTGGAATTTCTTTTACCAATTTAATGGCATTATTTATACCTACTGTCTTTCCTTTATCGTCTTTTCCTATGTATAGAATTCCACCATTTGCATTTGCCATTCCGCAAATCCATTTTAGGAATTCATCTTTCCAAATAGTTTTAAATTCTATATCTTGGTTCTCTAACATATTTTTCCTTCCTTCTATTCTTTAATTTATTCTGCCAATTTACTTTCTCCCGTTTCATAATCTATAATTATTCCTGGTTGAACATTATACACATATACATAATAGTGTAAT
>CAZDUQ010000286.1:0-1324 GCA_964508665.1 uncultured Oscillospiraceae bacterium
AGTCGGAGCTGCCGTGACCGTATTCCGCCGCTTGTTCGGACACCTTAAATTTAGGAGCGTATTTTATCACATCATTGTTATTTTGCCCTTCAAATGAGTCCAAATTTGTGTATATGACTGACATACCGCCGTTTTCGGCATCCTCTCTCGCACTTTCGCAACGACCGAGAGAACCGTAAATACTGTACCATATCGAATTTCTGGAGCAACCGACACCGTGCAGACTTTTTACTATGCCGCCGTTTTCGAGCGTTACCATTTCAATACCTATAGGTCCTGCTTTTGCTCCGCAACGTGCCATTCTGTCATTGTAAGGAACTTCAAAGCCCACAACCTTAACAGGTCTAAGACCGGTTATGTGAATGAGCGGGCCCATTGAGTGCGTGCAATAATATGTTGCGTACATTGTATTGCGCCAATGAGTGGGATCTCCGTGAGTGATATTTCCCCATATGCTTTCGCAATTATGCATATATTCGCCTTCGCCGTATTCGAAATTACCGAGTTTTCCCTCACGGTAAAGCTTACGCATTTCGTATGCCGCGGGCATATAGCAGTAATTTTCGGCATAGGAATATATCTTGCCGCTTTTTTCCACGGCTTCCGTAAGCTCCACGGCTTCGCGCATTGTTTGCACGGGCAAAACCTCGCTAAGAACATGAAGACCTTTTTCAAGGCATTTTACGGCGTATTTCGCATGCTCCGTGGCATAATTCGCCAATACCACGGCGTCCATATCGTGGTTCAAAAATTCGTCGAACGACGTGTAAAAGGTTACGTTTTTGCATTCGTCTTCTTTTTTCTTTTCGGCAATAAGCCTTTCGTTTTTGTCGCAAATGGCGACAAGCTCCGCATTTTGTGCATCTATGCAGTATTGCATCATGGAAGAACCTCTTCCCGCACCGAATACGCCTATTTTAACTTTATTCATCGGTATCGCCTCCGAGTTTGATTTTATAAAATTATACAATACTATGTACGGCGTGTCAAGCTTTGATTGAAGAGGAAATACATATTTTTTTGAAAATAACACCGCACGTAATTTTTTATGTACGGTTTGTATAAAATAAAAAGCCCGAGAAAAAATCTCGGACTTTTTGCTGGTGCCGATGGTGGGACTCGAACCCACACGTCCTTGCGAACAATAGATTTTGAGTCTACATTGTCTGCCATTCCAACACATCGGCATAACCTCAATCGATTACTTTGATATTATACTACGAAATTCAAAAAAAATCAAGTACTTTTTGAAGAAATAAAAAAATTTTTTCAAAAAATATAAATAATCAATATACATTTTACTTTCACTTCATTTTAACAAAAA
>CAZDUQ010000287.1:0-1311 GCA_964508665.1 uncultured Oscillospiraceae bacterium
AGCGCGTGGTTTGGGACCATGAGGTCGCACGTTCGATCCGTGTCACCCCGACCAATTTTTTATAATTTTTAGAGAACTTACAAAAACTCTAAAATCGTGAATTAGTATTAATCAATAGGTTTTGATTGATACTATTTTTTTATGCAGTTTTATAAAATTCTGTTAAAACTGCTAAAAAAGTTCTAGAATTAAAGTTCTAGAATTTTTAGGTCAAAAAATTTTGGTTCTAGAAAAGTTCTAGAAAATTTCAAAAGTTCTTTCATCAGCAAATTAAGCTATTTGTAGCTTTAAGAAAGGATGAAAGTATGAACGAAATAGATTATTATAAAATTAATGAAGTTTTAAATCATAAATATTATCAAATTCCACAAGAATTATTTGAAAACTCATTATATAAGGAAAACCTAGATTTATCGGCAAAATTCTTGTATGGATTTATTCTTGATAGAATATCTCTTTCTGCCAAACATCATTGGTATGATGAAAATGGAAATATATATTTAATATTTACACGAGATGAAGCTAGAAATAAATTAAATTTATCTCCCAAAACAATAACAAAAGCATTTAAGCAACTAATAGAAACTGATTTAATACACGAGAAAAGGCAAGGTTTTGGAAAACCAAATTTAATATTTGTAGGAAAAATTAAACATGAAAATAAAAACAATTCTACAGACACGCAAAATTTACCATTCAAGAATAGTAAAACATACACCTCTGGAGTTGTAGAAAATACTTCTCTTGATATGGAAATTTTACCACCAATCAATACTAATAATATCAATACTGATATTACCAATACTAATTCTATCAATCCTAATAGTGAAGAATGTTCTTTAAATAATATAAAAGAAAAATGTAAATTAAATGAATTTGAAAAAGATGAAATATCTATTTTAGAAAATGTAATTGATACTTTATACTATTCAACTAATTTAAAAGTAGGTGCTTGTGTAATTTCTAATTCAAAGATATTATCAAAACTAGAATTAATTACAAAAGAAAACTTACTACAATTACTTGATATATTAAAAAATACAAATGGAATTAAGAATGTAACCAATTATTTGATGATTTGCTTGTACAATAATTTAGGAAATACACATTTACAAGAAAAATATAAAAGCACTGCTTCGGCTAGTAAAAGAATATTGCTGGATGAATCTCTCAATAAACTCTACGCGAATTACTCTATAGACAATGCCCTAACTTCTTCGTAGAAAATGCTCTGATATGAAGTTGCACGTACTACTCGAAAATGCAACTTCACTTAATAAAATAGTCAAGCTATTTTATTAAGCCTAAAAA
>CAZDUQ010000288.1:0-1307 GCA_964508665.1 uncultured Oscillospiraceae bacterium
GCTATGGGTGTATATACGCCATAGCGCCTATGTATACGGGTATATAGGGAAATTGCCCGCAAGCGTAACCTATCAGGTGCGTTTGCGGGCTTTTTTGCTTTCTGCTGACAGGTTCAAAAATAATTCAAATATTTGCTCCAATCCTATTGACAAGTTCAACAGTTTGCTCTATAATATCAAATGTAAGGACAAATATTTGTACTAACAAGGAGGCAATCACAATGAAAATCAAGGAAACCCGCAGAATGTATATGGACGGTCTCAGAGGTCTGTGTATCAAGTACGATTGGTTTACCCGTGCTGATTGTAACACCTATGACCGGTTCCTTCAAATGTGTGACAATGGCCGGAAAAATATCACCACCAAAAACCTTCACGCTATGGCACTTATGATCCGGCAGTATAGTGATCCTGAAACCTATGAGATTTTGGAGACTACCGGCATCATGTTTTGCCTCGCAGAAATCTGTCACACCTGTTTTTCGGAAGTGGAGGGATAACCAATGACAGCACTTGAGCGCAAGATTGTTCGGTATCGGCTCATTGACCGTCACCGTGAATTGGTCAGAGGTTCAGAACAGGATTTGCTTGTCGCCCGTAGGCTACTGCATTTCCTGCTTGCCGGTGAAATCCTACTGGATCTCGGCGATATTGATTGGGCGGTTGAACAGGAGCTTGACCGCGCTGGTATTCACATCAACTACAGAGGGCGTGGCTATACAGCCTACGCCCGCCTGAGAAAATAAGCTACACAAGGAGGTAAAAATTATGTTGTACGCACACAAGTTTTTCAAGACGAAAGAGAACGCAAAGGCGTTCCAGCGGAAACACGGCGGCGCACTTTACAGCAATGCGCCCGGTAGCCGCACAAAGCAGGACTATCTGACTGAAGCGGCTATGGCAGAAATGACGGAGAAGCAGCGTGAAGAACGCCCCTTCTGCGTCGCATGGAATGTTGTGGACGAAGGTCCTATCAAGCCTGACGAAGTGGAGGTGAACGAAAAATGACAGCAAGCACACTGGTATTCAACGGTCAGATCAGTACAAGCAATATTCTGACGATGATCGCCGTTGAGAAGGACGTGACGAAAGCAGTTCGTGAGTTGGGGTACAACCCTGACAAGCAGAGCCTTACCATTGAAGCACTGAGCGGCGGACGCTGTTCTGTGCGCTTCGGCAAATACTGGATTGGCATTTGGGACACTCTGCGCAAGACTTTTGTGGACTGATTGGAGGGAGGGGATTGCATGAGACGCCATTTTACATGGGACGCATGGGATTTTGATTGGGACGGTGAAGCATATATC
>CAZDUQ010000289.1:0-1306 GCA_964508665.1 uncultured Oscillospiraceae bacterium
CGGTGTCGGGGTAGGTGTACAGCACCCGCACCCAGTGGAGGCCGTCCAGCTTATTAAGCTCCTTCAAAAGGGGAACAAGCATGGGCTCCCCATAGAGGGTCTTACCGTAGCCGGAGGTGTCCTGGGCAATAACCGTCAGCTCCGTAACCCCCTGTTCCGCCAGGGTTCTGGCCTCGGTAAGGAGTTTTTCCATGGGCACATCCTGCAAAGGCCCTCGGATGAGGGGGATGGCACAGTAGGTGCAGCGGTTATTGCACCCGTCCCCCGTACGCAAAAAGGCACGGTAGGGAGGGGTCGTCAAAAGGCGACGGACATTCTGACAGGGGGCGGGGGCAGGCAGGCCCAGCTTTTTTGCCAGCAGGGCGGGGAGCTTCTCATATTCACGAACCCCCAGTAGAATATCCACCTCGGGCATTTCCTCCGTCAGCTCCTGACGATACCGCTCCGTTAAACAGCCCGTAGCCACCAGCACCTGACAGCGGCCAGACTCTTTATACTGTGCCATCTCCAGAATGGTATGGATGCTCTCCTCCTTGGCCGGGTCGATAAAGCCGCAGGTGTTCACAATGAGCACCTCTGCCTCCTCCGGAGCCCCCGTGAAGGTGTACCCGTTCTGGGCGAGCAGTCCCAGCATCCGCTCCGTGTCCACCTGGTTTTTAGCACAGCCCAAGCTCACAACCCCAACTTTCATATGTATGCCCCTTTCTTTTCTCTTATCTTTTCTCTATTCTTTCCCCCACAGAGGGGAGACATCGGCGGGAGCAAGCCCCCGCCCTACAGCTCTTTTCTCTTCCGCTCACATATTCTCAGGCGCACAACCGAGAATTTCAATCGGTTTTCCGCAGGAAAATTCGCCTCCTGCGTGAGGCGAAAGATGAAACTCTTAGATGCTTGGACACGCAACCGAGAGTTTTAAGCGGAAACCGCTTAAAACTCCGCGTATAAAATTCCGTAGAGGAATTTTATATGCCCCAGGGAGCATCCCCATCCTCCACTGGAGTTTCGGCAGAGGCGGGGGACGGTGCAGGAGTGGAAATGGGTGCAGCAGCAGGCACATCATAGGAGCCGGCATCAATGCCTCCCCCGTCCCCAAAGAGAGCTTCAAACTGCGCCCGCTTAATGAGCACCTTTCGGGGCTTGCTTCCGTCAAAGCCGGAGACGTAGCCATGCTCCTCCATCATATCCACCAGCCGAGCCGCACGGGCGTATCCCACTCGGAGCTTTCTTTGAATCATGCTGATGGAGGCCTGGCCGGAGTCCACCACAATGCGCACGGCCTCCCCTAACAGCTCGTCCTCCTGCTTCC
>CAZDUQ010000290.1:0-1302 GCA_964508665.1 uncultured Oscillospiraceae bacterium
CTCGCACGCGCGACGCGCTTTGTCGCGCCCGCGGGGAGTTGTAACGGATGCCTGCCTTTTTTGCGCGTTGGGCGCGAAAAAGGTCGAACAAAGGTGTTAACAGTTTGCAATTTGCGAAAATAATCTTCGTCCAAATCTTAAAAAAGTAAGCAACGTATCAGTAGAGGGGCTTTCCACGTCCGTCCAACTCCCGACACCTCCCCATTATGAGTATTGCCGGAACAGCCAATACATATACAACCGAATAAGGACATATTCTCTTGCCCGAACGAGCACTTTCGCTCGTACTTTTACATAGGCGCGGGACATTTTCACCGAACGGCGCCGTTCGCTTTTTGATGTTTCCGCGATCCTGTATGTGAAAGTACGGGCTTTTTTGCGTTGTCAAAGCAATTTTGCGTGCTATTTCGGAAAAGAAAACGGCGAGTCGAGCGTGGGGCGTTACCCGAAATCAATAAGGAAGTTCGTCACGGGCATCAACTGTACGCCCGAGAATGCCGAAGAGATCATGCTATCGCTGTTGGCGGGCACGAACAAGGATAGCATCCAAGCCTACCACGCCTACCAATCCTTCAAGCCCGGCGAGGCAGACGCGGAGACCGCTCACGCCATCGGCGTGCAACTCGCAAGCGAACTGTGGGGCGAGGATTTTCCGATCATTGTTGCCACCCATATAGATCGCGAGCACGTGCACAATCATTTCTGCCTGTCGGCAAGCGGCTTTTCGGGCAGACGGTATCACGATTGCAAGGCAAGCTACAAACGGATGCGCGATACCTCGGACAGACTTTGCCGAGAATACGGCTTGTCGGTCATCGAACAGCCGGGCAAAGGCAAACGCAAGCACATCGCGGAGATCCACGCCGAGAAAAACGGGATTCCCACCATGCGAGAGCAGATACGCGCCGACATCGACGAGGTGGCAAAGCAAGAATTTCTCCCAAAAGGCTTTTACAACCGTATGCGTGCCCTCGGATATACCTTTGAACGGCGCGGGAGTTTCCTGCGCGTTAAGCCCTACGGATATAACAAATTCTTTCGCTTGGACAAGCTCGGCGCGGGATATACCGAGGAAGATATTGAAACAAGGCTCAAAAATAATGCGCGGACACGCCAATGGACGCCGATCCCGTATTACAAACCGATCTTGCGGGAAAAACCGAAAGGCCTTTATGCGCTTTATCTGCACTACTGTTATTTGCTCGGCGCGATCCCCAACCGAGGATAAAATCAAGTGGTCATTTTGACCACTTGAAAGACGAAAAAATCAAAAAAGAAAAGAGGACAAACAAATATGATAAC
>CAZDUQ010000291.1:0-1302 GCA_964508665.1 uncultured Oscillospiraceae bacterium
TATATCTTCATACATGATGGTTCTTCCTCCATTCGTTGAAATCTATTATCCGACACTTGCGGTTTCCCCTTTATCGGCGTTCACTCTACGGACTTCGGAAATGAGAGTACTTTCAACCATAGTGCGTCCTTCTTTATCTAACTCACGGAGTTTAAGAATAAACCACTTTTCTTCTGCGGTCAGAGTGAGGTCAGGGTCATCCAGAATGGTGATAGCCTTTTCCTTTAATGTATCTGTCCCCAATAAGTAGTCTGTTGATACACCGAAATATTCCGCAAGTGCAGTAAGACTTTTTCCTCTTGGAACACCACCATTCTTCCACTTGCTGAGATTTCCGCTACTCATTCCTAACTCTTTTGCAACATTGGTGATAGACACACCACGCATTTTGCAGAGTTCTTTTAATCTGTCGTAAAACATAACAAACACTCCTTTGAAAAAAATATTCTAAAAGTGCGTGAGTAGGGGTTGACAAACGCACAATAGGAATATATAATAAAGACAACAAAAGTTCCACGGAGGGTATAAGAAACCGCCCTCACTGGAAACGGGAATTTCCAGTGAAGTTCTCAATGGTTTATGTTGCTCGCACCATCATTATAACCATTGAAATCCCATTTGTCAAACTTTTGTTGAAATTTTTACGAAAGGAGGGAGGACAAGATGGGAACCAACAACCGACTCAAGACTATTTACAATGGTATGAAGCAGCGTTGTTACAATTCCAAAGACCCAAACTACCAGAATTACGGTGGTAGAGGTATCAGAATTTGTGACGAATGGCTTGACTCTTATTCTGACTTTGAAGAATGGGCGTTGTCGAATGGTTACAGTGATGACCTGTCGATTGACAGAATTGACGTGAATGGTGATTACGAACCTTCTAATTGCAGGTGGGCAGACCCAAAGACGCAGTGCAACAATAAGCGTCACTACTGGCTGCCTGATGATGTAGAAGATTTTACATACGATGGCGAACCAGACCTCGAAGAACAGGAAAAAAAACGAACTGAGATCAAACGCAGGTTGTCCAATTACCGATTGAGTCAAGTATGGCTCATTCACCAACTGGCAAAACGTGGTTTGAAAACAGATAAAACCGAACTCAGTTCTGTTCTTTCTGGTAGCAGAGTGGGAGCAAAGGCTGAATATCTGCTGAATATGTGTGTAGACGTTCTTGACTGGTATCAATCCTCTTTTGTCGAAATCGTATGAGTGAATTACAAGCGGCAATAAGAGATACCTGTTTCTGTGACATTCTCATGCGTAAGGTTTCTGATTACTACAAGGATGAAGAAAACC
>CAZDUQ010000292.1:0-1292 GCA_964508665.1 uncultured Oscillospiraceae bacterium
GCTCATAGTTCATAGCACATCCAAAGTGGACTTTCGGACCGCCATGCACATATACAAGTACAGAATATTTTTTGTCTGCTGAAAAGTCATATGGTTTTAAAATCCAACCCTGCAAATCAAATGCTCCGTCGGCTGTTTTGGTCCAAAACGGTTCTGATGCGGAAACAGGAACTTCTTTCATCCATGAATTAACTTCTGCCAGAGCTGTCACACTGCCGTCATTGAGATTTATTTCAGCTATATACGGCAGGCTTGTACTGTCACCGCATACGCCTAAGAGCTTATCACCGCAAGGTTTTTCTATTCCCTGAAAGTACCTTGGCCCCTTTGTTACCTGCTGAGGCACTGAGTTTTCAAAGAGCGGTACTCGATAGATATTTGCTTCACCGCCAAACGAGGATACATAATATACACATTCATCATGTTCTCCAAGCTGGACCATGGAATGTTCATTTGCCATATAAGCCGAAATTTCCATGGCAGGTATCGCACCGTCATTTTCCGTTAGGGAATCTAACAGGCGAACAGCTTTTCCGCCGATTGCCGAAATCATATAGAGCGAAGAATGGCTGAGCTCGCTTTCTTCTGCAATTTCAGCGGTAAATACAATTGTCTGACCGTCGGAAGTCACAAGTGCCGGTGAATATCCGTCGCTGATTCCCAGTGTTTCATCACACAATACGATGTCAAATTCACCGCTTTGTATATCTATTCTCGAAATCGTAAATCCGTCGTCTTCATCTCCGATCATCAAAATTTCCGAGCTGTCAGGCATCCATGCAGGATCGGTCACATCATTTTCGTTGCCGCAGAGATATTTAACGCTGCCGCTTTCCAAATCCAATACATACAGCAATTTGGTTTTCCTTCTGCGAATGCCATGAATACCGTTTTGCCTGTAACCGCGGTGTTCTATAACCCATGCTTGTTCTGCCATATCGGCTTCATTCCGCCTGCGTTCTTCATCGCTCAGTTCCGTCAGCAGTTCAGACATATCATCTTCGTTATATTTATAAGTAACCAGTGCGACTTTTCTTTCGTTCGGTGAGATACGGTAATAGCTCACGCCATTCCGCATTGTTGTCAGCTTATCAGCCTTTTTATTTTCTAAATCGTAACGGTAAAGCTGCGATTCACCTGACGCATCAGAAAGGAAATACAGGAATCTGCCATCTGTGCTGAACGCAGGTCGTTCTTCTTTGTTTCCGCCGACTGTTATACATTCTTCACCGCTGCTTCTTATTTTGGAAAAATAGCATTGTTTTGTTTCGTCCCAACCGCTTTCAACATAT
>CAZDUQ010000293.1:0-1289 GCA_964508665.1 uncultured Oscillospiraceae bacterium
ATTGTGCTGTTTACCAAAATATCTTGAGGGAGAGTTCCCGATTTGAAGCAAAGCAAACCGACGTCCGAATAGTAGATCTTAAAGGCGTCGAGTTGCTCGTATACAGATAGCGGTAATTTCCCTTCGGTAACTTTTATATTTTCCAACACAACGCTTGCCGCTTTTAACCATTGAAGCGAAAGCTCATAATCGTTTGCGCGAGCGTTGCTTTTAATTACGGCATATTGAAACTTTGTATTCTCTTTGGCAAGTTGTGAAGGAAGCGTATTGAAAATGGCAATACTGCGTATTGTTTCGTTGGGTGTAGCATATTTCGTCATATCTGCAATATAAGAATCGGAAATATCCGCTTGAATGGAACGAACTGCATCGAAATTATCCGTTTCAAGATAGGTTTTAACCACCGCAGGATATCCGCCTATTACAAGATATTTTCTGTATAATTCCAATGCGAGATTGTGATAAACATCAGCAAGTGGTGTAAAGTCTTTATATGCTTCCTTGATTTTTTTAATAAGAGAGTCGTTTCCCGTCGCAAGTAAAAATTCCTCAAAAGATAACGGATACATAGTGAGCATATCCACTTTCCCTACGGGAAAAGAAAACTTGCCTCGATTGATTGCCAACCCCAAAAGACTACCTGCCGCAACAATATGATATTCGGGCGCTTCTTCGCAGAAATACTTTAACGAAGTAAGTGCTTGCTCGCAAGCTTGTATTTCGTCAAAAATGATAAGCGTTTTGCCGGGAAATATGGATTTCCTCGAATACGCCGAAAGTTCTTCTATAATACGCTTTGGGTTCAAATCCGGTTCAAATATCTTGTTCAACGTTTCCGTATTGCCTTCAAAGTGAAGATAAACAACGTTATCGTAATATTTTTTACCAAATTCCAAAAGCACGAAGGTTTTGCCGACTTGTCTTGCGCCTTTTAACAAAAGCGGTTTTCTGTCGTTTGACTCTTTCCATTTTACAAGTTTATTCATTATGAGTCTTTCCATAAGAAAAATCTCCTTTCTGTTTGAGTGACTTTATTATACCAATAAAAAAGATAAAAGTCAACATGTATACATTATTATGTTCCTAAAAGTGTATTAATAACACACAAAAAAGAACATAATTTGTCGAGCCGTGTAAATATTAGCCATTTGAAAAAATATAGTGGTGCGCCGTTGGCGCGAAGAATATGTCAATCCCCCGGCGCAAGCGGTGCTTGCGCAGTGATATTGCTTGCGCAGTGATATTGCCTGACGGCAGTGATATTTTGCTATCGCAAAGTGATATTTTCG
>CAZDUQ010000294.1:0-1287 GCA_964508665.1 uncultured Oscillospiraceae bacterium
CAATGCGCAGGCTGGGCAGCGCCACGGACACCCGCTTTTTCTCCATGCTGTCCATAATCTCAGGCAGCAGTTCATGCAGTCGGGAATAGTCCCCCGTAGAAAGGCTCAGCAGGGATACTTCATCATACCCCGTACAGCTTACCAGCTCCTCCGCCTGCTGGAGCAGAGTCTCCTTGCTGCGCTCCCGCACAGGGCGGTAAATATACCCCGCCTGGCAGAAGCGGCACCCACGGGTACACCCACGCATGACCTCAATGGCCACCCGGTCATGGACAATCTGCATGGCAGGCACCAGCATCTTCCCCATGTAGGGAGCATGCTCCAAATCCTTTACAATGCGGCGATGGATGGTATCCGGGGCAGAATCTTCCAACTTGTTGAGACGGGCAAAGCGATTATTCTCATACTCCGCTTCGTAGAAGGAGGGAACGTACACCCCCTCAATTTTGGACAGGCGCACAAGGAGCTCGTGCTTGCTCTCTCCAGCGGCTTTAGAGGCACGGACGGCGTTAATGACTTCCGGCTCCGCTTCCTCCCCGTCTCCCATAATGATGATGTCCGCAATCTCCGCCAAAGGCTCCGAGTTCACCGTACAGGGACCGCCGGCCAGAATCAGGGGCATGTCCTCTCCTCTGTCCTTAGCCAAAAAGGGGATATGGCTCAGCTCCAGCATGGTGAGGATGTTGGTGTAGCACATCTCATAGAGCAGGGAAAAGCCCACAATATCAAAGCTGCCCAGGGGCAGGCGGTTTTCAATGGAGAACAGGGGAACCTTTTCCCGCCGAAGAACAGCTTCCATATCGCTCCAGGGACAGTAGCACCGTTCGCACACCACACCCTCCATCTCATTGACCACATGGTAAAGAATGCGGGATCCCATGTGGGACATGCCGATTTCATACACATCGGGGAAACACATGGCGAAGCGGAACAAATCCCCTTCCTTTTTAATCATATTCCACTCTCCCCCAATGTATCGGGCGGGTTTCTCAACCTCCGTCAAAAGCTGCCCCAGCTTTTCTGCGCTTAAAACGGGGAGGGGGGCAAAAAAGTTCTCCTCTCCGGGGCGTCTTGTTTCCATAGCCTCCATGGCTGTCCTTTCTCTAAAAGGGGAGGATTTCTTCATCAGAAACCCTACCCGCATAGTATCAACAATTTTACATCATGTTATTATAGCATACTCTGTCCCCAAGGTCAAAGAAAATCCGTTCTCTCTGGAAAAAATCTCCTGCATTCTAAATTGCAATATCAAATAGGACAGAACGAAAAAGTTCTTCCGGGGTAGCG
>CAZDUQ010000295.1:0-1280 GCA_964508665.1 uncultured Oscillospiraceae bacterium
CTGAAAGTGAATACAAAGATAGAGTTATCACAAGACAAAAGAATGAAATACAAAAATTAAAGGAGGAGATTAAAATATGGCAACAGCCAAAACGAAGAAAGTCGAAGAAAAGAAGACATACAACTTCGGTGAAAAGAAAACCGAAAATATAAACGGAGAAATATTACCGGTAGAATTTATAACACCAAAGTATAAAGAAGCTAGAAACAAGGCTATTGAATTATTAGAAAGTGAAAAATACAAAGATGTACTTGAAACAAGTGATTTTTGGATATTAGTTAATACTTATGCAAAAAAAACGAAAGCAATGTATAGCGGACTTATTATAAGCCACGATGGTTGTTTAAAAATCAATGATGTACTTGATGAAAATTTAAAATTTAAGCCTGAATGTATGACTATTGATAAAGACGGGTTTAATAATTCGTTAGTGTTTACTTATAATTGTCCTGAACAAGGTATTTACGAAGTTGGAGAAGTAAGCAAAGATAATTGTAAAAATGATTATCCGTATGCTATGGCTTTAAAAAGATGTATGGATAGAGTAATACTTAAAAATAGTAAAATTGCTTACGCAGGTATTTATAGTGATAGTGAAGCAGATGAATTTTCACAAAGAATTGATGGTGAAATTGTTGAAGAAAAAGAAAAAACAACAAAAACATCTAAAACAACAAAGGCAGTTGAAACAACAACTAAAACTACACCGGTAAAAACTGAAACAAAACAAAAAGGTGGAGATTTACCTATTCAAGAAAATCAAATGGAAATTATAAAAAAATTATATACAGCAGAAGAGTTGATACCATTAATGAAACATATAGGTAAAGTTAAAATAACTGAACTAACACTATTAGAAGCAAGTAGTTTGATAAAAAGAAAAGAAAATACAAAAGTGGAAGAACCAGCAGTTGAACCACAAGATGATGATAATTATTTAGATTAGGAGGAATTAGAAATGGAAGAAAATAAATTAGTAATTGTAAAAGATAATGAAATTGTAGTTGATAGTGATTTTATAGAAAAATATAGAAATTTTAAAAAAGTTCAATTAGAAATGGACTTAATTGAGAAAGATTTTAAGGCTCAATTAAAAAGTGCTATGGAAGTAGTAGGAAAAGATAAATTAATTTTAGACGGATTTTCAGCAAAAATAAAAGCCGGATATACAACTAAAAGATTTGATTCTACTAGATTTAAAAAAGAATGTCCTGAAATTTATGAAGAATATTCAAAAGATTCAAGTGTATCAAGTTCAATAACAATAGATGTTGAATAAT
>CAZDUQ010000296.1:0-1277 GCA_964508665.1 uncultured Oscillospiraceae bacterium
CACGCGGCGTCGGTGTCCAAGCAGTTCACCGTCATGCTGGTATCGCTGCTGGCGGAGGACGGGCTGGTGGAGCTGGAGGCTGACATCCGGGACTATGTGCCGGAATATGTGACCACCGACGGTAAGATCGCCGTGAAGGATCTGATGTCCAACTGCTCCGGCCTGCGGGACTTTTTCGAGGTGCAGGACCTGATGGGCATCTCCAACGATGATATCGTCACCCAGGACTTTGTCCTGCGGCTCAATGCCCGGCAGAAAGGGGTCAATTTCCCCGCGCGGAGCAAATATTCCTACTGCAACACCAACTTCTCCCTGCTGGCGGCCATCGCCGAAAAGGTGACGGGGAAGGACTTTGCCGCGCTGCTGAAGGAGCGCATTCTCGCGCCGCTGGGGATGGAGCATTCTCAGGTGCATGACCGCTACTGGCTGCATCTGCCGGGGCGGGCCTGCTCCTATGCCGACAACGGCACGGAGTTCCACTATGATCCGCTGGTCTACGGCGTGTACGGCGGCACCTGCCTGAACACCACGGCGCGGGATCTGGCCCGGTGGATGGACAACTACCGCCGGTGTCTGATCTGCCCCCAGTCGGTCATCGACGCCATGTCCACCCCCGCCGTGCTGCTGGACAACGCCCCCACTACTTATGGCCGGGGCCTGTGGGCCGGCAAGCTGGAGGGGCGGCCCTATTTCATGCACGTGGGGGAGGACGCCGGCTTCCGCACGGTGGTCTTCCGGATGCCGGAGGACGATGTGGATGTCATCATCCTGTCCAACACCGACAACACCCCCACCCTGCCCGCGGCGCAGGCGGTGGCGCGCATCCTGCTGGAGCTGCCGGAGGGGACTGCGGTGCAGCCTGTACCCACGGCGGCGGCGCTTTCGCCCGCAGAGGCCGCAGGGTTCTATTTTGCCCGTCTGCCCGCCTCCGGGTGCTTCACCATCGTGGAGCAGGAGGGGCAGCTGTTCTGGAAGCAGCGCTACGGTCTGGCGCCGCTGACGCCGGTGGAGGGCAACCTGTACCGAGTGGGACGGCTGGACGCCTGGTTCCTGCTGGGGCGCGAGGGCGCCCGGTACATTACGGCGGAGGACAGCACGGCTCTGACAAGGGCCGGGGAAGACGCGCTGTCCGAAGAGACGTGCGCCGCCTGCTGCGGGCGGTATCTGTCCCCAGAGCTGGACACGGTGTATACCGTTTCCTTCCGGGAGGGGCGGCTGTATCTGGAGCAGCTGCGCCGGGGAAGCACGCCGCTGCATCCGGTGGACGACGGCAGCTT
>CAZDUQ010000297.1:0-1253 GCA_964508665.1 uncultured Oscillospiraceae bacterium
GGTTGCTCTAATTGTGAAAGGAGATCACCATGCCACCGAAAGCAAAGTTTACGAAGCAGGAAATTGCAGATGCCGCATTGCAGATTTATCGGGAAGAAGGTCTGGATGCACTGACTTCCAGAAGCCTTGCAAAAAAGCTGGGAAGTTCAGCCTGTCCCATCTTTACCGTGTTTTCCAGTATGGAGGAAGTACAATCTGCAATGGTGGACACCGCCAAAGCAATTTACAAAGGATATGTGGACAAAGGGCTTGCACAGGACATCCCCTTCCGTGGTGTGGGAGAGCAGTATGTCCAATTTGCCATGGACGAGCCGAAGCTCTTTCAACTGCTTTTCATGGGAGAAAGCCAAAGTTCCCCTTCCATCAACACTGTCATTCCCATGTTGGATGACAGCTATGCGCAGATTCTTGCCTCCATCACAGAAAATCACTCCATAACCGAAGAACAGGCCGAGCGGCTGTATCAGCATTTGTTCGTATACACCCACGGGATCGCCTGTCTGTGCGCCACAAAGACCTGCCAATTTACCGGGCAGGAGATCGAAACCATGATGTCCGAAATCTTCCTGAGCCTGCTGAAAAATGCAGCGCAATTCGAGAAAAGTGGGGATGCACAATGAATCAGGAGTGGTCGGAATTAAACAAGACCATGCAGGCACAGCTCAAAAAGGAAGTCACCTTTTCTGATGGGATCACCACTCTGTTGACCCTGCGGCAAAAGCTGATGGACGAGCTGCTTTCCATGAAAAACGAGCTTTCCCCGGAGGATTTCTGCGCCATGCCCTTTCCAAACGCAAAGGGCTACCACTGCAAAACCATCGCCTACTCCATCTGGCATATCTTTCGCATTGAGGATATTGTGGTGCATGATTTGATTTTGCAGGATGATGAAATCTTTTGGGCACATCGGGAATCCATTGGGGCGAGCATCGTCACCACAGGCAATGAATTGGTAGGACAGCAGATCGTGGATTTTTCCAAAACGCTGGACATCGATGCTCTGTACGCCTATGCCCTTGCGGTCAAATCCAGCACGGATGAATGGCTGCGACAACTCTCCTACAAAGAATTGAGCAGAAAATTCGCTGATGTGGATCGGGAGAGATTGCAAACCTTAAAAGTGGTTAGCACGGATGAAAGTGCCTGCTGGCTGATCGACTTCTGGTGCGGCAAAAACATCCGTGGGCTGATTCAAATTCCCCTGTCCCGCCACTGGATCATGCACATCGAGGCAAGCATCCGCATCAAAAATA
>CAZDUQ010000298.1:0-1245 GCA_964508665.1 uncultured Oscillospiraceae bacterium
CGGAAAATCCCATTGGTGATGACGATTGGTTTTATCATCATCCCGATAGGCAGGTATTTGAAGCTGTGTATTTCAATCCCGATTCCAATGCCGGCGGTCAGTATGTGATTATGACCTTGCCGTATGAACTGATTTCCGATGCGGTTGAGCAGACAAACGAGGTAGAATCTTTCTTTGAGTTCTTAGAGGAACGAGCTTCTTACACCGAGCTTGTGGATATTACCGATGAGGACTTCCGTGCCACTATGGAGGGTTACAAGAACCGTCCTGCCGATTTCATCGGTCGCTCTGCCGAGGTTATGAACTCTCTCATTACAACAGTTGCTAACGAGGTTGAAGACCCTGTGCTGAACTCTTATATTGAGGAAACCGGACAGAACGATAACGGCAACACAGTTGATGAAATCGCTCGCAAGGTTCAAGAGGAAGAACCCGTACAAGCACCCGACAACGGATATATGCCCGACCCGTCAATGTCCATCGAAGCAATGAACGCATACGGATATACCGATTCGGATATGCTGCCTCTTTCCAAAGAGCGAGCGTTAGAGTTGTTTGAGCGTGATATTCCGATTTATATGCTCTATGACGGTAATACCGAGGCTATGGCATTTGAAGCCGAGGATATTGTGCTGTTCTCCGGTTGCTTTGGCATTACCCGTGAGGATTGGGATGCTGTCAAAGACCAAATTCCACCGATGGATATGGAAACCGTTCGCAGAAAACGTGAGCAGGCATTTCTTGAAAGTCCGGGCGACACCTACGCCATCTATCAGTTAAAGCGTGATGATGCCACCGCAGATATTCGCTTTATGAACTCCGAGCATTTGCAGAAAAAAGGTATTGAACCGCAGTATGAAAATTACGAGCTTGTTTATACCGGAGCATTAACCAAGGACGGAACGCAGATTGAAAAGCTGGAGGATTTGTACCGCATTTTCAATATCGAGCATCCGCAGGATTTTACGGGACACAGCCTCTCCATCAGCGACATCGTGGCGTTGAAGCAGGCAGGTATGGTATCATATCACTACGTTGATAGCGTTGGTTACAAGGAGCTTACCAATTTCCGCAACACCGAAAATTATCTGAAAAACGCAGAAATGGCTTTGGAAGATGATTACGGTATGATAGACGGTATCATCAACAACGGACCAAAGGAGCCGGTCAAAGAACCTGCTCCGCAAAAAGAAGAAATCAAGGCAAAGAAACCCTCTGTTCTTGCCAAGCTCCGACAGTATCAAA
>CAZDUQ010000299.1:0-1241 GCA_964508665.1 uncultured Oscillospiraceae bacterium
CGACAAACTCCCAATCGTCACGGCTTTGGATGTAATGGGTGTAGTAATCCACCTGTGCTTCATAGCTCGATTGCTGTTCTTCATGGTCTGTGCTGACACGGGCATAAGCCGCGACCTTGCGTTTCGCCGTGCTGGCCAAGGGAGCCGCCGTGAAGCGGCTAAGCGTTGCAGGTATTTTTGTTACGGTTGCCATCAGGGAGTCTCCTTTCGCTTTCGGTGAATCTGTTTTGGCGGGATATATTCAAAGGACTGCGTATGCCCATCTTTGAAGTAGAGCGTGATAATGTTCACATTTGCACCGATTTTTGTCAGCATCTCAAACATGGCATCCGAATCAAACGCCATCCAGCCAAGGGCATCTGCAATTTGTTTTTTCAGGGCACTATCCCGAAAGGCAAGGGGTCTTGGTGCGTCCTTCGCTCTATCCCTATGCTCCGGATCGACCCATGCCACCTCAGAGGAGCCATCCACGAAGTGCCGGAGCTGTGCCTGAAGATGGCCGTGACAGTTTTCGCACTCAATGAAGTGTGAAAACTCGTATCGGCAAATGGCTGTTTCACGATTCCGAAAATACTCAGAGTGGGCTTTTCGCTGTTCCTCCGACCATTGGGGTTTCCTGTGCGGTGGATGCGGCCCGGCTGCTCCATCCCGGTGATAAAAGTAGCCTGCGGTCTGCGCGATCCCGTTCTCGATCTTAACGCCATAGCGATTTGCAAATTCCTGTTGCACAGCCTGAAAAACTTCCATGCTGATGATGGCAGGGTGCGTCTGCTCTATAAAAAATTTAGGCAACTCACCTTTATTCTTTGCCAGCTTGTGCGTCATGTGATTTTCCGCGTAAAACTTTTGTGCCAGCGTACACCCAGTGTATTTTTCCTGCCGAAGCATGACACCGATGACTTCTCCATTGAATTGCTTCCGGTGATAGGAGAGGAAGCCCGATTCGTTCAGCTTCTGTGCTATGCTATAGCAGGAATCACCATCCAGAAACATTTGAAAAATACGCCTGACTACAGCAGCCTCTTCTTCCTGGATGACAAGCTTACCATCTTTAGTCCTATAACCGTAGATTTTGCACCCACCGGTCTCGCCACGTTCATATCGTTTACGAATGCCCCATTTGCAGTTTTCAGAAATGCTGCGACTCTCTTCCTGTGCAAAGGAAGCCAGGATCGTAAGCATTAGCTCGCCGTCACCGCTGAGGGAATGAATATTTTCCTTCTCAAATCGGACTTCGATCC
>CAZDUQ010000300.1:0-1238 GCA_964508665.1 uncultured Oscillospiraceae bacterium
TTATATAGCTAAAGCCTTGCAAATGCAAGGCTTTTTTTCGCTCTATGCAGAACTTCTTAAATGTCAATAGTAAATTAGAACTATTTTTCAATGAAATCTAAAATAACATTTACTGGCACTAAATCTTTCTAATGGTAAATAGAGAAATATAAACCTCAAAGAAAAAAACATAAAGCTCAGAAAAACAATTCCAAATCACAGTATTTTCTTTTTTTAAGTACACTAAATACCGGCAGCCATCCGGTCTGTCAATCAAATGTCTTATTTCATTTCTGCAACACGCAGCAGAATACTTTCCTTATGTGGTGTTCACAATATTCGCACAGCATTCATTGAACATCTCCGCTGCACTCTTTCCGCCAAAAAGCTTTCTTGGCATTTCGTTCATCCACTTTTCGGTGGCTTTCACATCATTTCTGTTTACTGTCGCATCAAAGTCCGATCCTTTTGGAAAAAATCGTCTAATCAGCCTGTTTTGCACCTCATTAGAGCCTCGCTCGTGTGGACAGTGCGGATGGCAAAAGTACACATCGGTTCGCTTGCCTACTCGATACAATGCTTTTTCCATTCCCTCATGGTCGGAAAACTCTGTTCCGTTGTCTACGGTAATTGTCTTAAATATGCTGTAAAATCTACTTCCGTATCTTTTTTCTATTCGATTTAGTGCTTTTATGACTTCCTCTGTCGTACAAGACTTCATCAGCTCTATAATCTCAAATCGTGTTTTTCGTTCAGTCATCACAAGAAAACACTTCTTGTTTGTTGCCTTGCCTTTAACGGTATCCATTTCCCAGTTTCCGAATTCGTCTCGTGTTTTCACTTCATCAGGTCTTCTTTCAATCGAAGTTCCCTTGCTCGCACTTTTTGTCGGTGTTACTTTCTTCTTCTTTTTTGCCTTATAGTGTCCGCCATGTGGTAATTCTTCAAGCTTCAGATTGTCGAAAAGTCCCTTTGCTATGGCTGAATAAATGGTATTAACAGATTTTACCGGCATTTCAAAGCCACAATCCATATTGTTTTTCCTAATATATTTAAGTGCCGCAGCAGGTGAGTAGTCTTTTTTCAAGATTACCTGCTCTATTATTTCTCTTTGATTGATATCTATTGCCAATTTTGGTTTTTTGCCTTTTAATTTCAGCATTGCTCGGTATTTTTGATGAGCGGTTTCGGGTGCATAGCGTAAAACATCTCTGTAGTCTATCGTGTGCATATATGTAGCTCGCTTTATTTCATTATAA
>CAZDUQ010000301.1:0-1188 GCA_964508665.1 uncultured Oscillospiraceae bacterium
ATTTGCTCAAAATAAACATTCGGCACATATGCGTTATAATTATTCATTTACTTCTCCCTTATAAGCGTCAGCAATTCTTCTGTTTTCGCTATAAGACTTGCCATCACTTTTTCTAATTTATCCTTTGCTGAATCCGAAACAGTTTCAAAATTTGTTTTTGTTATAACCCTATCAACAGAACTTGTCCATGTCGGAACGGTTAATGCCAGTCCTGTTGCTTCTGCATCGGGATCATATTGCGGCATATCTTTTATTGACGGACCTTTTATTTCCGCAGCTTTAAACCGCATATCTCTATCTCCTATTTCTCGGTTGATTTCCCGGTTACTCCTACTATATCTCACAAATTCCTTTTCCTTATCTTCAATCTTTTTAAATATTCGCATTATTTCTTCAGCGTTCAGTTCAGAAAGCTCAATAATATTCTTATGCGTTATCTTATATTTACCCGACAAAATTTTTGGCACAAGCTGAGGGACTTTTTCTCCTATTCTTTCTAATGCTTTTGCATAAACTCCGTATTTTTGCACCGTACATTCCGACACAAGATTTTCCTCCGCTATTCTTTTTGCCGTCTTATGACTTGATTCAACCTCTGTCTTCTCCACATCAATAACCACTTTCCCAAACGGTACTTTTTTATCAGCTTTTTTATACTGATTGTATCCATTTTCGTTTTTCCTCGTATTCAATATTTTCTCCGTTTCATATTGCTTTCCTATAAGATATTTCCGCGTTTCTTCAGTTATATTTCTACGACCAAGCTGATTGGCGCATATCCACTTTATAACCTCTTCCCTACTGTCAAAATACATTTCGGTAACGGCAAACGGTATTTTGTTATCCGTACATATTTCATACCTGTTATGTCCGTCAACGATAATGTTCGTCCATGTTGCAATAGGTTCCCGACAACCATCAGCCATTAAATTTGCCTTTAATTGGGCATATTCCTCTTTGGTAAGAGGTCTTATAAGCTGCTTAAATTCATCATCTGTTTTTAACGCATATATTCCCTTTTCCATACTTCAGCTCCTATATTTCATATTTGTCCATATTTAACAACGAAAAAAACGCCACTTTTTCTCTCTCACTTATTTTACCTTCAATACGGAATGAACTTCTATTATCTTTAAGGTTTGCCAATTGATATATTTTTGTTACCAAAAGTTCGCTGTATAATTCTAT
>CAZDUQ010000302.1:0-1171 GCA_964508665.1 uncultured Oscillospiraceae bacterium
TCGAGTGGAGTTGCGCGGAAAATTACCGGGGCTAAACTATACACCGAAATTGCGGATTACAGTACATTTAATAATGTATATAAAACAAGCTAAGAAAACTATTAAAAATACCAAAAAAATAAAGAAAAAAATTATTCAGTATTCACTATTAACTATTCATTGCACACAAAAAGTGAATAATGAATAGTGAATGATGAATGGTTAATAGTAAAACAAGTTAAAGTATATATTATTAAGTGTGCTGTAGTGGTAGAGGAGCATTCTACAGTAGGGAGAAGCATGATCGAAAGGACATGTGGACGAGGTAGAAGAGAGAATGCCGGAATAAGTAGCGAGAGCAAGGTGAGAATCCTTGCCGTCGAAAGTCTAAGGTTTCCTGGGGAAGGTTCGTCCGCCCAGGGTAAGTCGGGACCTAAGGTGAGGCCGAAAGGCGTAGCCGATGGACAGCAGGTAAAAATTCCTGCACTACCGAAATACTTAAAAGATGCCAGGGACGCAGGAGAGGAAGATAAACGAGGAAGAGGAAAAACTCGAATCGAAAGATATAGTGAAAATTAAAAGTAACGAATTATCAAGAATCACACTGACGAGAAAAGCTGGTAGAAATTGTATAGAGGTACCCGTACCGCAAACCGACACAGGTAGATGAGGAGAAGATCCTAAGACGAGCGGGAGAAGCATTGTTAAGGAACTCGGCAAATTGACCCCGTAACTTTGGGAAAAGGGGTGCCTGAGTAAAATCAGGTCGCAGAGAATAGGCCCAAGCAACTGTTTAGCAAAAACACAGGTTTCTGCAAAATCGAAAGATGAAGTATAGGAGCTGACGCCTGCCCAGTGCTGGAAGGTTAAGGGGAAGGGTTATCCGGCTACTATCTGCATATTTAAGGAGGAAAGATGTATTACGTATATATATTAGAAAACGAAGAAGGTAAAAAATATATAGGGTATACAAATAACTTAAGGAGAAGATTAGAACAGCATAATGCAAATAAAGGAGCTAAGTATACTAAAAATTCCAAATGGGAAATAGCATATATAGAAGGCTATAGAACGCAAGAGCAAGCAATGAAAAGAGAAAAAAGCATAAAGAAATCAGGAGCAGCAAGAAAAGCATTGTATGAGAGAATAAGTATGTAGATAGCAGCCGGAGAAGCTTTGAACCAAAGCCCCA
>CAZDUQ010000303.1:0-1170 GCA_964508665.1 uncultured Oscillospiraceae bacterium
TGAACGACAGCCATATGCATCTGCTGATGATCGGAACGGGTCTGTCCACCGCCCAGACGGCGGGCGTGACATCCATAGATGAGCTGATCCAGCGGGTGCGGGATTTCATCGATCAGAACCCCGAGGCGGCCCGAAACGGCGTACGCAGTACCGGCTGGAATCAGGATCTGTTTACCGATGAAAAACGGATGCCCACCCGGTGGGATCTGGACAGGATCTCTACAGAGATCCCCATCTTCCTGCGCAGAGTGTGCGGCCATGTGGGCGTGTGCAACTCCAAGATCATCCAGATGCTGGGCCTGGACGAGCAGCTGCGCCAGGTCAGCGGCGGCACCATCGAGCTGGATGAAAACGGCCGCCCCAACGGTATTTTTACGGAAAATGCCAACGATCTGCCCGAAAGCTGCATCCCCACCCCCTCGGCGGAGGACTATGAGCGGGCGTTCCTGAAGGGCGCGGAGTACGCCCTGTCCCACGGCATCACCAGCGTTCAGTCCAACGACGCGGGCAACAGCACGATGACCATGCAGCAGGTGTTTGACATGGTGCGGGGGATCTATGACCGGGAGGCCTGCCCGCTGCGCTATCGGCATCAGGTGTGCTTCCACGATGTAGAGGAGTTCAGGGCCTATGTGGAGGGCGAATATCGCCACGGCCGCTATGACCGGCCGGATATGCTGGCCCTTGGGCCGCTGAAGCTGTTTAAGGACGGCTCTCTGGGCGGCCGCACAGGCACCATGCGCCAGGGCTATCTGGACGATCCCGGCAACTACGGCGTGGAGACCACCACCGCCGCTGATATGGACGCCTTCTGCCGGGTAGCCGCCGATGCGGGCATTCAGGTGGTGACCCATGTCATCGGTGACAAGGCGGTGGAGGATACCGTCATCAACTATGAAAAGGTCATGTCCGAGGGAAAAAATCCCCTGCGCCATGCACTGGTGCATTGCCAGATCACCGACCGGCCCCTGCTGGAGCGCATCGTAAAGGATGACATTCTGGTGATGTATCAGCCGATCTTTTTGGACTATGATATGCACGCCGTCATCAGCCGCTGCGGCGAGGAGCTGTCTTCCACCTCCTATGCCTTCAAAACGGTGGAGGATCTGGGCGGACACGTGTCCTACGGCACCGACAGCCCGGTGGAGGACTGCAACCCCTTCCCCAATC
>CAZDUQ010000304.1:0-1170 GCA_964508665.1 uncultured Oscillospiraceae bacterium
AGCAACGATATTGAAAGTCAAGACTAAAAGGCATGAAGTCTGGCATTTAATATCGTAATCATTTTACGAACGACAGCAATAACGGCGAGCTTACCGGGCTTGCCGTTATTCTTCAGGCGTAAATAAAAATCTCTGAGTTTGGGTTCAAAGCGGATTGCCGGCAGCGCAGCAATATACAAACTGTCACGGACATATCCCCGACCGCCGTAGATTTTGCTTTTTCCTCTCATCATCCCGCTTTCTCGATTAAGCGGAGCAACACCGATAAGTTTTGCTATTTGATTATTTCCCAGTTTCCCAAGTTCCGGAACTTCAGTCATCAAAATTGCCGCTGTTATATCACCAATCCCTTTCAGGCCGGTCAATATTTCTTTCATTTGTTTTAATTTTTCCGTTTGTTCAATTTCTTTAATAATCCGTTGTTCTAATATTTCTTTTTGGGTAATTAAAAATTCTAATGTTTCTTTTATCTGTTCTATCATCTCATTATCTTGTTCTTTCTTCAGACGATTCTTTTCTTCGACTATCATATGTAACACTTGGCGACGGCGCGTAACATATTTCTTCAAGCGTTTTAATTCTGTCGGTAACGGAATATATAAACGGCTTGGAAGTTTCATTCCGTAATCGGCTAAAACTCTCGCATCTATCTTGTCTGTCTTGGCTAAAATGCCGTTGGCTCTTGCAAAGGCTCTGATTTGAGAGGCGTTAACCATGCTTATTTTATATCCTTTATCTGCCAGTGTCTCTAAAACCAACTCTTCATAGCCTCCGGTCGGTTCTAAAATAATCCTCTCAATTTTCTTATTATCGCCAATAAATTCTATCAGAGATAATATCCCTAACTCATTGTTCTTAAAACGTTTAGTCTTTTTTAAGGGTAAAATACAAACGTCTAAATGATTTTTTGCTACATCTATTCCGATGTATGTGTTATTATCTTCCATGGGGAAAGTCCTCCTTATACACGAGCGTTAATACTCTTTCAACGATACGACTAACCCTAAATATGCCGGCGGGCTTTGCTTTTTTACAAGTGTGAAAACTTGAGCCCCCTTGGGTCTCAGCCACTGCCGGCACTTGTGTGGATGTTGCAACATCAACACAAACAATTAGGGACAATAAACAGCGTAACACATACTTCGTTTATTGTCCCTCTAATGTATAAGC
>CAZDUQ010000305.1:0-1157 GCA_964508665.1 uncultured Oscillospiraceae bacterium
CTTCTCCGGGTTTGACCCGCTGTAAAGAACATGGGGATTTACGCACATTTTTGCATTTTTCAAACTAGCGCCATCGAACACGAAAGCACAAAACCGTTCGTCTTCTCCATCGACGGAAATCTTCATGTCGGCATAGGTATTCAGTAGCCTTCCAATCTTGCCATAGTTGTACCCGACGCTTTCGCAGAAGCGTTTAAGTGGCAAGGGCTGTACTTCTGAAATATCCTTTCCAAAAATATCGTAGGGCTCGCACAGCATGTTGTACTCTATATTGATATAGGGTAGCATTGAAAAAATATACCCAAGGCATTTATGCTCAGATAACGGTGCGTTCTCATAAAGCTCACGCACTTTTTTGATGTACACTTTTTTGTAACTCTCGGTATTGCCTGCCCCAATTTTGCCTCTCCGAAATATTTGACCATTCATGTGAAGGCAACCGGTGTCATCAATTTGCAGATATTTGGGGGACACCTCTTTACAAAAGCGAAATGCTGTTGTTTTGCCGATCCCAAGGATCTCCGGCAAATCTTCCTTTTTCATTTTCGTACGCTTTGTACGGTACAGGTCATTCGTTCCAAATCTCAGGAACGTGGCCAGGTAGACCATTCTGGCCACCGCTGCTGGGCTAATTTCATCGAAGGCATTGTTGATGCTCAGGAAGAAAAAAGAACCCAACTCGCGTAGACGTGCTCTTTGTTGCAACGCCGCCCGCTGCCTCTGTCGGCGTTCTCTGTCAAGCTCCTGCCTCTGAGGGTCGTTCACCACGCTTCCCCGTGGAACCGTTAACCTAACAGATTCACGGATTTCACCTGTTCTCCGATCTTCAAAAAATATTTCACCTGTATCAGGGGCAATCCTGCGATTATATCCCATATATTCTGTCTGTCCTATAAAAATCAACTCCTATCTAGTTATCTTTCGTTTAACTGTTCTAAATTTAGTCACGAACCGTCACACGGTCTTTGCTGCCCTACGATATTGCTTCATCGCCCAGCAGCATCCCGCCACACTCTGCCAATATCACAGTCATTCACTTGTTAAGGTGCGTAGCTTAGAATTGCCAAGGGGTCCATTTGCCCTGGGGAAAAATAATCGGCATATACCGTGCGTGCCGATGTAAATGACACACAGGGTATATGCCGACTCGTATTTCA
>CAZDUQ010000306.1:0-1132 GCA_964508665.1 uncultured Oscillospiraceae bacterium
TTGTTCCTGCCACACCATCCTCCTGTAAAAATGCTCCCGTAAGTACGCTTTTGTTTTCCATACAAAACTCCAGCGTACTGATACTGTCCCAAAGAATCACTCCATACATTTCCTGCTCGTTGGCAGTGAAAGTACAATCGGCACCGTTGGCACCGCTCTTTCCCCAGCCGCGCTGGTTCTGATTGCCGGTACACTTTAAAAAGAACTCACAGTCCTCCGCAGTGGTAATCTCCACCTTGGAAAGATAAAAGGTACTTTCCGTATTTGTTGTATAGAACAAACCACCGTTTTCTGAGGTCAGAGAACCGCCCGTCATGGTAAAGGTACTGTTTCCCACTTCCGAGTCACCCGACATACTCTGATATAAAATCACCGTCCAAGTACAGTCATTCTGGGTCAAATCCGGCATAGCCCCGGTAAGGTCACAATCGGTCAGGGTCAGGCTGTTCAAGCCTTCAATGCAGACAGCCTCCGAGCCGGTTGCCGTAAGCGTTGCGTCTGCAACGGAAATATCCGCCGTACAATACACCGCCGGAGAGCCGGAACCATTCGAAGTATATGTGCCGCCTTCTACCGTCATTGTACCGCCGCCGCGGTCACTCCGAATCGCCGCCGCAGATTCGCCGTTTGTTTCTATTGTAAGATTTGACGCATGCAGGGTTCCTCCCCCTGCAACATGGATTCCGCCGGATGTATTTTGTGTCGTGGTAATCGTAGTATCCGATACATGGGCCGTGCCATTTCCGTACGCAAATACTCCTGCTGCACCTGCCGCGTCCGTTTCGATAGTACTATCCGACACCTCCAGCGTTCCGTCCGTAACCAAGACCGCAGCACCGATTCCGTAAAAGCTGGAGGCATCCCCACCGGAGGAGTCGGACGAGGTTCTGTCCAGTGTAAGCTGCTCTATGGTAACGGTTGCACCGTCACTCACCAACACGGCATTTTCATCGGTACCGGTAGAAGAAATCGTTTCCCCGGATAACTCTGCATCCTCTGTATAATGCCGGAGTGCTTCATAGGAAGCCGGTGCGCCCTGCGTATTTCCTCCCATGCCACCCATCGCTGACATAGCCGAAAGCACAATCGAGAGCGCATTGCCATCCTCATCCATTTGCACCGTAACCATAGA
>CAZDUQ010000307.1:0-1130 GCA_964508665.1 uncultured Oscillospiraceae bacterium
GCCAGATAAGTCCGGCATATCTTGTGCAGCACCGGTTCCACCGTGCGCCGCAGTGCCCACAGCTCAGAGGTCAGGATGTCTGCCTGCTGGGTGCTCATTCGCTCGGTGGTGCTCCAGTTCAGCCCCAACAGGAACGGAGGCAGACCGGTTTTTGCCACCAGCTGTTCCAGTATTTGCCGCACGGGAACCTGAGAGTCCAGAATGGGAGCCTCCCCGCCGATGACTTTGATCTGCACATCCCCCACCGCTACAAAATCCCGGACCGTGCCGTTTTTCGCATCCTCCATGGCGCGGCTCCATTCCTGCGCCACCTGTCTGCCCCGCTCCTGAACGGCAGCAGCGTCCATGTCTTCATCGGCCTTGCAGATCACGCTGTAGCGCACATTGCCCGCCCGCTCCCAGTTGACACCGATGGTGTTGTATATCTTCATCAAAATGTCCGCTAAAAACGGCATCCCCCGGAACAGGCTGACGCCATAAGGATGTGCCGCTTCCGGATTCAGCGTAGCAAACAGCAGCAGATTCTGATAGGGCAGAGGTCTGAGCCGCCCTTCGGAGTCCGGCCCCCACAGTTCCATATCCAGCGCATTTTCGCCCTCCATCACCTGTAACTGGGTCACATCCCCCCAGCACACCGCCCGCAGTCGTCCCCGGTCAACCACCAGCTCGCCCACACTGCGACCGTAGACCAGCAGGCTGTCCACAAACCCGGACAGGAAGGCATCCACCCCCACCTGTCCCCGGCCGCAGGGCATGGTAGCCAGAAACTGTTCCAGCCGTTGCTGGGCAGTGGCATTTCTGCACCGCACCCCAAAACCGCCGGACAGCCGCACCAGCTTGCCCACCGCCGCATCCAGCACCGGAATGGCCTCCCGCAGTTGACGATAGACCATGTCCTCCCCCGTTCCCAGCGGGATAAAACCCCGCAGTGCCCCAAAGGGATGACCAACGGTGCCCCGCAGCTGACAGGCGGTAGCAGTCGGCGCATTCGTCTTTTGTTTTCGCTTCATATCCTGATCTCCTTTCCCTTATCTGCGCCGCTCCACGGCGCAGGCGGAAAAACTGCCCTCCCGCCTGCCCAGCACCGTGGCGGCAAAATAACGCATTTCATCCATGGCGTGATCGTGTTC
>CAZDUQ010000308.1:0-1129 GCA_964508665.1 uncultured Oscillospiraceae bacterium
TACTTTATATGTATTAAAATTAATTGATGTTTTTAATGTTGAATCTAAATACCATCCACTAAAACTATATCCACTCTTTGTTGGGTTTGTTGGTTTAGTGATTAGAGAATTATATTCTACTTTTACATTTAATGATTCATATTCACTAAATGTAACAAGATATTTATTAATTTCCCATTTGATATATATCTTTGTTATACCTTTTACTTTATCACTTTCAAAATCCCATTTTTGTGTTAAGCTACTATCTTTATACCATCCAATAAATGTATATCCTGTTTTACTTGGTGTAGTAGGCTTTTCTACTAATGAATCATATTCTACTTCTATTGTTTGACCTTCTTCAAATGTTACTGGATACTTTCTTGCTATATACTTTGGATATAATGTTATATTGCTTTCTACTTTATCTTTTCCAAAGTTCCATTTAGTAGTTAATGCACTATCTATATACCATCCATCTAAAGAATATCCTTCTTTTTGATATTTTGGTTCTTCTATTTTTCCTTTATATTCTACTTCTATATTGTCTAAATTAGTTCCACTAAACTTAATAACATATTTGTTCTTTTCATATTTTGAATATAATGTTATATTGCTTTCTACTTTTCCTTCCCATTTATTTGTTAGTTTACTATCTAAATACCATCCTTTAAATGTATAACCAACTTTTTCTTGCGCTTCTCCATCTAAAGTAGAGCCATATTCAGCTTCTATAGTTTTACCATCTAGAACTACTCTAAATTTCTTTATTTCATACTTTGGATATAATGTGATATTACTTGTTACTTTCTCATTATTCCATTTTTCTTTAAATTCAGCGTCTTTATACCATCCTATAAAAGTATAACCTTGCTTTTCTGGTGATGTTAAATCAATAGTTTTTCCATATTCTACTTCTATTTCTTGATCTAGATATTTTACTTTGTATTTGTTTATTTCCCATTTTGCATACAAAGTAATATCACCATTTACTTTTTCATTGTCTACTTTTTTAGTAAATGTTGAATCTAGATACCATCCTAAAAATGTATATCCTTCTTTACTAATGCTTGGTAGTTTAATAACTTCACCATCTTGTGCTAGATAGTCTTCTACTAAACTTCCTCCATTTTCTTCGTAACTTACA
>CAZDUQ010000309.1:0-1120 GCA_964508665.1 uncultured Oscillospiraceae bacterium
CGCTACCTTAGGACCGTTATAGTTACGGCCGCCGTTTACCGGGGCTTCGATTCAGACCTTCGCTTGCGCTAAGCCCCCCTCTTAACCTTCCGGCACCGGGCAGGTGTCAGGCCATATTCGTCATCTTATCGATTTTGCATAGCCATGTGTTTTTGGTAAACAGTCGCCTGGACCATTTCTCTGCGCCCGCTCGCGCGGGTCCGCTTATCCCGAAGTTACGCGGTCAATTTGCCTAGTTCCTTAGCCATGATTCACTCGAGCACCTGAGGATACTCTCCTCACCCACCTGTGTCGGTTTACGGTACGGGTCGCCTCGCTCTGCACGCTCAATGGATTTTCTCGCAAGTCTGCTTACCTGCGCTGTCCGCTCCGCCGAAGCTTCGCGGTACTGTCGGATTTCAGTCACCCTACGTCCTTCAACCGTCTATTCCGTCAGACGGCGGCAGTGTCACTCCTCGGTCTCCATCTCGCCCGCGAGGTGAGTGCCGGAATATTAACCGGCTCGTCATCACGTTCCCCCTTCGGGTTCCGCTTAGCCCCCGACTTACCCTGATCCGTTTAACGTTGTTCAGGAATCCTTGGGTTTTCGGTGTTGGCGTTTCTACGCCAATTATCGTTACTTATGCCTACATTTGCTTTTCCGTACGCTCCAGCATCCCTCACGGGTACGCCTTCTACGCCGTACGCAATGCTCCCCTACCACGCACCTTCCGATGCGTCCATAGCTTCGGCGGCAGTCTTGATGCCCGCTCATCATCCACGCGTCATCGCTCGACTAGTGAGCTGTTACGCACTCTTTGAATGAATAGCTGCTTCCAAGCTAACATCCTAGCTGTCACTGCGATGTCACTTCGTTCTGTCTCAACTTAAACTGCGCTTGGGGGCCTTAGCTGTTGGTCTGGGCTCTTACCCTTTTGCCGACGGATATTAGCACCCGACGACTCACTCCTCGTCTCTAAACTGCACGCATTCGGAGTTTGTCAGAAATCGACAGGCGATGAAGCCCTCTCTTCCTATCAGTAGCTCTACCTCATGCAGTCACAACGAAGGCTGTCCCTAAAGACATTTCGGGGAGTACGAGCTATCTCCCAGTTTGATTGGCCTTTCACTCCTACCCTCA
>CAZDUQ010000310.1:0-1110 GCA_964508665.1 uncultured Oscillospiraceae bacterium
CAACCTCGGGTGCTTTTATGGTAAAATTACTCTGTCAGGAGGTTTTACCATGTTTAATTATAACATAAACAAATCTTTTTTTGTACTAATTTGTGATGAAGATGATATAGAACTTAAAAAGATTTATAAATTCCTACACTTATTAAATAAATCAGGTGTAGGAGAAATTATAAAAAAATATATTAAAGAGAACTTAAAGGGAGGGAGGCCACAATATAATCCTTATAATATGCTTGCTTTAATACTTTATTCTTTTGCTTTTACAAATGGATCATTAAGAAATATTGAAGAAAAATGTTTATATGATACGAGGTATATGTATATTAGTAATAATATTAAACCAAGTTATGCTACTATATCTAATTTTATTAATGATATTGTTAAACCTAATATAGATGAAATATTTTCATTAATCACAAAATCAATATTTGATGAATGCAAATTATCAATCGATGATATGTTCATTGATGGAACAAAAATAGAAGCTGATGCAAACAAATATAAATTTGTTTGGAAACCAACAAAATTTCATGAAAGATTATCTAATAAAATTAGGGATTTATTAAAAAAGTATAATATTCAAAATGCAATACCAGTTAATGGTATTATCAATTCAAAAATGATATCTCAAAAAGTTATTGAATTTGATAGATTAGTATTAAATGATATTAATAATAAAGAATTAAAGAGGGATTATAAATTGTTAGTAGATTATCTTTCAAAATCACTTGAATATGAAGAAAAAGAAAGAATATGTGGAGATAATAGAAATTCATATTATAAAACTGATTATGATGCAACTGCTATGTGCTTAAAAAATGATTATTATTCAAGCTTAGGTTCAAATTTGCACGCTGCTTATAATATTCAAATTAGTGTTTCACGAGGATTAATTACTTGCTGTTTAACATCACAAAACAGAAATGATTTGCATTTATTTATTGATATTTTAAAACAACACAAAAAATATTATTCAAAGTATCCAGTAAATGTTTGTGCTGATGCTGGATATGGAAGTTTAGAAAATTATAGTTTTCTATTTGAAAATAATATAGGCAATTATGTTAAATATTATAATTGGGAAGGAAATGTATCTGGAAGAAATCCTTC
>CAZDUQ010000311.1:0-1101 GCA_964508665.1 uncultured Oscillospiraceae bacterium
GGGGTTCTGGAAACAGAGCCTCTTTTCTTTTCACGCTTCGCGAAAATTACACTCCGTTTTATGAGAAACTAATGTTTTCTACCAAATAAAATAATTTTTATAAAGGAGTTATTATTATGTTTAAGAAGATTATTTCTACCATGTTGGCACTGGTTGTTGTTATTGGTGGCGCTATTGGCGCTTCTGCGGTGTGCGCTTCTGAAGAGAGCCGACCCGGAATTATCGGATTGGAATATCTCGATGCTATTATAGAACTCGATGAGTTATATCAAAATGACGAATTTGAGCTTCAGTACAGAATCGAGATGGACCATGTCGAAGATTACTGGATGGTATCTCTTGAGGGCGAGTCTGTAGAAGGTTATACCGCTATTGGTTTCTATGACCATTATCCTACTGAGGAAGAATTGGATATTCTGTGGGCTAATAGACTTACTGAAGATGAATTGGATATTTTGATTGAAGAATTAAATTCTCAAGAGGAGGAGTCCTAACAAGGACTTCTTCTTTTTTCACATTCAGGTCTGCCCAGACCATAACGCAATTCGCGTAATTTACACTCCCTATTATGAGAAGAAAGGAAGTGTTACTATGTTGTACATTGCTATTACTATGACTATTGCTTATGTAAGCCTTGAGGTTATGAATAAGTTTGAAGAAAAAGAAGAACTGAAGAAAGCCGAAGAGGAAGGTTATGAAGTATTTGTTAGTCGTTATTAAGCAAAACATACATAACAAAAAATAAACTAAAGGATTGCGATCGTATCAAGATCTTTTAGTTTTCTCTTTTATTTTTCTAATCTAGATTAGACATCTTTATTCTAGCTTAGAAAACCGAATATAGGTTACCGGAAACGATGCTATTTTTGTAAGGCGAAAATTTCCCGCCAAGGAATTTTTGAAAAATGTTTTGAAAATCGAAAGGAGAAACTATGGAGTATTTGGCGTACGGTCTTGTTCTTGTCGTAGGTGTGATCGTTGGTGTAATGGTCGGCATCTTCATCGGAATGGAACGAATGAGAAAAGCGGTTGAGGAGCAATCGCCGGGCAACTTGAGAATCGATCGATCAGAACCAGACGAACCCCCAAAAGCATTTCTGG
>CAZDUQ010000312.1:0-1101 GCA_964508665.1 uncultured Oscillospiraceae bacterium
TTTCTAATAGTTCATTTTCATTATAGTCTGGAAAATTAATTGTGAACTGTATTCTACTTTCAAAACCTGGATTAAGTTTAATTAGATTATTCATTTCATCTGTATATCCAGCAAGTATTATACAAATTTCATTTCTATGATCTTCCATTTCTTTTATTAATGTTGCAATTGCCTCGTCTTCGAACCCTCCTCGTTCATTTGAAACTAAACTATAAGCTTCATCAATAAATAAAACTCCTCCTATTGCCTTTTCTATTGTATTATGGACTTTTTGAGCAGTCCATCCAACATATTTGTCAACTAAATCTCTTCCATGAATTTCTACAAACTCTCCGCTACCACTTAAAATATTCTCTTGTTCAAATATTTCCCCAATTACTCTTGCAATACTTGTTTTCCCTGTTCCTGGATTACCTGTAAAGCACATATGTAAAGATGGCATTTGTCCTCTTTCTTTATTCAATTTCACATAATTTAATATTTTTTCTATTTGTTTTTTTACATTCTCTAATCCAATTAATTCATTCAATTCATTTGTAGCATTTTTTTCTTGTTTTGTATTCTTTTGTTTGCTATTTCTTCTTGTAGCAGTATTTGAATAAAATTGTTTATTCTTTTTAAGCATTTGTTTATCTATGTAATCTAAATTTTTGCTTTTGCATTCAATTATAGTCTTTATAATCATATTCTTTAAAACCCAAAAAGGAACATCTGCATATTCTCTTAAATCTTGTTTTTTGTAGTTTAATTGGTATTCATCAAATTTATTTTTACAATACATTATTTTATCATCTAAAGAAATTTTATCTATTGTCATTCTAAAAGATGCAATTTCTCCAAGTTCACAATCTGCTTCTCCTTCGCAAAAATTATTATCTTCAAATATAAAAATCTTATCTTTAAATTGTTTTATAGTTCTTTTTAGATTATCTGATTCATTTTCATAATTAATTTTTAATTTTTTTTCATTAATAACAACTAGTCCTGCATCAATTCCAGAAATTTTATCAAAAGGACAATTTCCTCTACTATTTATAACTTTATCCAAATAACATATATTATCATTTTCTATAATATTATATTTCATAAAAACTTTTGCAC
>CAZDUQ010000313.1:0-1080 GCA_964508665.1 uncultured Oscillospiraceae bacterium
TTTTGTAAGGAGTAATATTAAGTTGCAAGGTTCGAAAGAGCCTGCGCAACTTATTTTTTTACCACGGAGGACTACATAATGGAAAAAATGACAATCCGCAAAATGCTTGAAAGAACTGTGATCGCCACAAACAAAAGAAAGGTGAAAAAGATCTATCTTGTCGGCACTGACGGCGAAGTTCTTGAAGCTGAATTCGCGGTCGACCTGATTCAAAAAATCGCGAAGTGGAATTTCCTGTGGGAAGTCAACGTTATTTCCGCGAAATTCTACGACGACTACTTCACGGTTGTTTTCAACGCCGACATTGAACAGGTCAACGGCGATCCAGACAAGGGTCAGACGTGGTAAGGCCGCGAACGAAAGGAGCGTGAAAACGTGGCAGTCTACAAATCAATCACCTTCGACGACAGAAAGACGATCGCTTCCCTGTATGATTCCGGAATGGCCATTTCAAAGGTCGCCGCCGAATCGGGTGTCGCACTTCGCACACTGTACGCCGAACTAAAACGTGGCGCAACTGGCGAACTGGATCAAAACCAGCGGCCGGCCTATGATCCGGTTTTAGCTGAAAGAACATACCAGGAAAACATTCGCCGCCGCGGTAGCGGTCCGAAACGAAAGGAGGTCAGCAAATGACACCGGACAAAAAAGCCAGGCGAAAACGACGCCGAATCCGCCTGGCAATCAGAAGGACGTCGGTTCTTCTGTCAGCAACTGCCTTCTTCCTTATGCTGGGAACGGTCGGAAGTATCGAAACCGATACGACCCCACTTCTTGAAGGCGCCGTAAGAGCCTTCGGCCTTGAATTTATCGGAATAGGTTTCGCTTTTATCGGCGATGCCTTTGAAAATCCAAAAGGAAGGAGGAAACAAAGTGAAGTATACCGCGACACTGTCAGCCGTCCAGGTGGGACAAGCTGTCAAAAGTCTTCTTCTGCTTGGTGAACGAAAAATCACCATTGAAGAAACAGAAAAAGACCGTTTCGTCGTCACCACAACAACCGAAACGGCCCATTCAAAAAAATCCACTGATAGTATAGCACAAAAGGAGCGAAAAAACAATGGCTAAACTGAATTTTTA
>CAZDUQ010000314.1:0-1061 GCA_964508665.1 uncultured Oscillospiraceae bacterium
TGGATATGAAATTGTCTGTGGAACAGATCCCCAGCGAAGCAGAGGAAGAAGTCATCGTTCGCTGTCATGACACGAAGGAAAAATGGGTAGAAGCAATTCGCAGCATTACAGCCGGAGAAATTGCCATCACAGGATGTGTTGACGAAAAAATCTACCGGCTAAAACTGAGTGATGTATATTATTTTGAAGTTGTAGAGGGACGCTCATTTTTGTATTGCGAAAAGTCAGTGTTGGAATGTCAGCAAAAGCTCTATGAATTTGAAGCGCTCTGTGAAGACTCCATGCTTTTTCGGTGCAGTAAATCCATGATTTTGAACGCAGACAAAATCGAATGTGTCCGGCCTTCTGTATCGGGAAGATTTGAGGCCACCCTGTTGAACAGGGAAAAAGTGATTATTTCAAGGCAGTATGTCAGCGAGCTGAAGAAGCTGCTGGGAATATAGGAGGGGCTTATGAAAAAGATCATGTTTTGGCTACACCGCTTTGTGATGGCTTATGGGATCATTATGCTCAGCACATTTTTTATGTGTTGGCTCTTTAATCCGACTTCTGAATTGCCGGTGGTTACTTTCTTTGGCAGATGTATTGTATTTACATTGGTGTGTATGGCAACCTTGGTCGTTTATTATTCCAAGGGCGACCTGAGTCCCGGCGCATGGTGGTTTCGCACGATATTGCACGCAGTTCTTTTGGAAGTGACTTTACTTCCGCTTGCCCATCATTGGGAATTTTGGTATGGGCCTTTGGATGCCGTGATCTACGGAGCCTTTATTTTAGTTGCTAAAATGCTTTGGCATTTCGTAGATTTTGGTCAGAATATCCGAACCGCAACAGAAGTAAATAATTCGCTTCGTAAACGGCGGACGAACCAAAAACAAAAAAGATGATATGGGAGGCACAGAAAATGTTAAAAATTGAACATCTAACAAAAATCTATGGAGAGAAAAAGGCGGTCGATGATCTGTCTTTACATATCTACCCCGGCGAGATTTACGGTTTTATCGGGCATAACGGCGCAGGCAAAACGACGACGCTGAAATCCTGCTGTGGGATTTTGCAGT
>CAZDUQ010000315.1:0-1061 GCA_964508665.1 uncultured Oscillospiraceae bacterium
TAAGTCCCATATTTTCTTTTTCAGAATCTGCGTTTTCATATATAATTTCTGCAGCAGTATTCCCTGTAATTGCGAAGTGGAATTTGTTTTGAACTGTTGCATAAAATTTTTGCGTTATTTCTGAATTTTTATTATAATCAATACTACATTCTGCAAAAATATCTGTTATTTGTTGCCAAATTCTGCGTTCACTTGTTCTAATTGAGCGAATGCGTTCTAAAAGTTCTTTAAAATAATCTTGTCCAAATATATTTTGTGGATTTTTCAACCTTTCATCATCTAAAACGAATCCTTTTGTAATGTATTCCCTTAATACTTTCGTTGCCCATATCCTAAATTGTGTTGCTTTTTTTGAATTTACTCTATATCCTACAGCAATTATTACATTTAAATTATATATTTTTACAGGTTTGTCTGAACCAGCAATGTCGATTTTTTCGACATTGCTTTTTTCCTCTAACTCGCCTTCTTCAAAAATATTTTTTATGTGTCCTGTTATAGTATTTCGTGCTTTACCGAATAATTCAGCAATTAATTCTTGTGTTAACCATAAATCATTATTTATAAGCATTACATTTACTTTAACATCTCCGTTTTCATCGGAATAAATCAAAAAATTTCTTTTTACTATATCATTTGACAAATTAACGTCATCCTTTCATTAACACTTTATGCCAAAGGTTTCATTGTTGGGAAGAATAGTACGTCTCTTATTGACGCAGAGCCTGTAAGGAGCATTATTAATCTGTCTAGTCCTATTCCAAGTCCTCCTGTTGGTGGTAATCCTATTTCTAATGCTGTTACGAAATCCTCGTCCATTCCACCTGCTTCTTCGTCTCCTTTTTCTTTTGCTTCTACTTGTTTTAAAAATCTTTGATATTGGTCTATTGGATCGTTTAATTCTGAGTATGCATTTCCATATTCTCTTCCTCCAATAAATAATTCAAATCTTTCTACTAATTCTGGTTGTTCTTTCTTTCTTTTTGTAAGTGGTGATACTTCTACCGGATAATCTATTATGAATGTTGGTTGAATTAATGTTTCTTCAACAAATGTTTCAA
>CAZDUQ010000316.1:0-1052 GCA_964508665.1 uncultured Oscillospiraceae bacterium
AAAATGACACCGGAAAGCAGTTTTCTGCCCTCCGGTGCCGCCATTTTCACTTATCTTTGTACTCTGCCGCTTCCGTCACCGCCGACCAGATTGTCTACATCTGCTCTGGATACGAGGTTGAAGTCACCCGGAATCGTATGCTTTAACGCAGAAGCTGCCACACCGAACTCCAATGCATCCTTGAAATTCTTACCGTCAAGGAAACCGCAGATGGTGCCGCCTGCAAAGGAATCACCGCCGCCGACGCGGTCCACAATCGGAGCAATCCGATACTCTCTGGAGTGATAGAACTCCTTGGTATCTCTGGAATAAATGCATGCAGACCAGCCATTATCGGATGCGGAATGGCTCACACGCAGGGAGCTGATAACATACTCAAAGTTGAACTTCTCCACCATCTGCTCGAAAATGCTCTTGTAGCCTGCAAGCTCTAAATCGCCACTCGTAACGTCGGTATTTCCCGGCTTAAAACCAAGCACCTTTTCTGCATCCTCCTCATTTCCAATGCAGACATCCACATACTGCATCAGGTTACTCATTACCTTCTGTGCCTTTTCAGAGGTCCACAGCTTTTTACGGAAATTCAAATCGCAGGAAACCTTGACCCCTGCCTTCTTTGCAGCCTTAAGAGCAACTTCGGTAAGCTCTGCCGCTGCATCGGATACTGCTGGCGTAATGCCGGTGAAATGGAACCAGTCCACACCGTCAAAAATCTTTTCAAAATCAAAATCGGCTGCAACCGCGGTAGAAATAGAGGAATGTGCCCTGTCATATACTACGTTTGAGGCACGCATTGCAGCACCGGTCTCAAGAAAATAAATTCCAAGACGTTCTCCGCCGTATGCGATATTCTCAGTACCTACGTTCATCTTGCGAAGTGCAGCCACCGCACACTCACCAATCGGGTTCTTCGGAACCTTTGTTACAAACTGTGCCTCATGCCCGTAGTTTGCCAAAGAAACCGCTACGTTTGCTTCACCGCCACCGTAACATACATCGAACTCATCTGCCTGAATAAACTTCTCATTTCCCGGGGTAGAAAGTCTTAACAT
>CAZDUQ010000317.1:0-1048 GCA_964508665.1 uncultured Oscillospiraceae bacterium
TATACCTGTAACATTATCACCTTTGATTTCAAAGTCAGAATTATATACAACAAAATTTTCTTTTTCTTCAATAGTTGAATAAATTGCATATGTACTATTACCAGAAATATCAAATTTAGAATTTTCAACATTTAATGTTCCAGCTTCCATATTAATTGCTGATAAATATATAGAGTCAACTTCTGTTTTTACCTTATTAGTTATTTTTTTGAAAAAACTTCCGCCTTTAATTAAAAGGTTACCACCATGCATACTAATAATATTATTATTAGAAGAATAAAATTTACCTTTATCAATTTCAACATCAGCATCTCCGCTATTTAATATGCAATAACTTTCTCCATATTTTGCCTTAGAATTATTATTACTATTAAACCAATAAAAATTTTTAAAATATTCAGAATCAAAAGCATATTTATCAGATTCCTTAACGGAAACTTTATTTTTCTCATATTCAGTCGAATCAGGAACTCTTGATGAAAAAGTACCATAATTAATATTTATTGTTCCACCGGATGCATTAACACATGCAGTTGTATCAACACCAAAGTACTGATAAAATGCTCCTTCTTGAACATCCAATTCGCCACTAGTCATTTGGATTGCCGCATAATAATCTTCTTTATTTTCTTTTTTAGAAGCTTGTTCAATAATATTTTCATATCCATAAATAGTAACTTCAATATCATCCATGCCTTTCGGTTCAACTCCAACATAATCATATGTATCAGGTTCAACATAATAAGTATAATACCAATCGGCCATTGAAGTATTACTTTCAGTAAAAGAAGCATCTTTGCTTGTACGATAATAACAATAAGTATCGGCATTAATAGTTAAGCCATCTGTCGCTACTTTTTCATCAAAATAAAGATTTCCATGATTATATTCTATATCACCAGTTTTAGTTGGATATGATTTAATAATAGGGGCTTTTTTTATTTCTTCATTTGTAGAATTTTTTGCATAGTACTTTACTTCTTGTGCTTCTTTTTCAACAATTGTACGCTTTGTTGTACTTGTTGCAACACTATTTAAAATATAATTA
>CAZDUQ010000318.1:0-1048 GCA_964508665.1 uncultured Oscillospiraceae bacterium
ATCTGGCGTTTATTTTGCACCATATACAAAACCGCGAAAGCGATCACGGTGAGCAATGCGGTCAAGCCGGAGAGGACGAGAATCAGCTTACTGATTTGCGAAAGGCTTTCCAGCCCCGGTGCCAGCTGGCTGAGATTGTGGTCGTAGATGGTCACATTCATGGTATAGCCCGTGTCCTGTTTCGCGGTCAGACCGGAACTTTCCAGCGCCGCCTGAAAGTCCAGCAGCTTTTTCGGATTGATCCAGAGGGTGGTGTTATTTTCCGAAAGCTTGGGCGTGGGCTGATTTGCCACGGAGTTGGAGGGGATGTAGACATTCATGAAATACACGCCCTTGCCATTGGTGTTTTCGTAAAAGTTTTTATGATCGCCAGAAAGCTCTCTTCCAAGCCCCACCATGCCGTCATAAAAACCAATGATCTCATATTCGCCCTGATCGAAGATGTGCATAGAGGGAAAATCATGGTACTGAGAAGGATAGTCGGCTTCCTCGTAATGGTAAATGGGGGAAGCCTCAATGGTTTCCTGCCGACAGGCGGAAAACTGTTTATAATCCCCTGCCGTATAAAGATAATCGCAGGGGAAAAAACTCAAGTCCAGCGTGTCCCCTATCTTCCATCCCATCACTTCTGCCATATATTCACTGACGAGACAGACCTTTGCGCCGGAGTTGATTTCTTCTTCGGTGAACTCCCGTCCCTCACTGACCCAGACCCGGTTTTCGCCGAAAGCAGCAATGCCGCTCAGACGATTCACCGTCACGGCAGTCAACGAATACGCCGTATATTCCACAGCTTCCGCAATTTGACGATAATAATCCCCCATCTCCGAGTTCCAGAAGCTGTCCGTATTTTCTGCAAACCAGAGATAGGGGAATTCTGCGCCAAGGGTGTCCGCCATATAATGGGTTCCGTCTGAACTGACACGGAACTTATATTTCCAGTCCGTATCGTCCGTACGGTGATATACATCACCACCGGCGCTGTGTTGACCGCCTAACACAGCCACATATTCCTTTCCCGGTTCCAGCGTATACTCCTGTTCGTAAT
>CAZDUQ010000319.1:0-1040 GCA_964508665.1 uncultured Oscillospiraceae bacterium
CGTTTGACGAAGAGTTTGGTTTATCCGTTGATAGAGAAGTATTATTCGAGCGGTGATTTGCCGAGTGTATTTTACAAGCGTGAGGGCTTGAGCGAGAGTCAGTTTTATACGTGGCGGCAGCGGTATCTTCGGGATCATCCGTCGGTAGCGAAGAAACTGGGCGTTGTCCCTAAACCGGCACGTACTGCGAGCAGCCGCAAGTCCTCGAGAGGAGCGTCATCGTCGGCAAATGGCGGCTTCGTACGTGTCGAGACTGTCAAAGGCTCGTCAGTTCCCATCGAGACAGCTGCGGACTATGAATTATGCTATCCGAACGGGGTTCGGCTTCGTGTCGCTCCGACCACCCCGTCGGATCGGCTTTCTGCACTGATCAAACTCTATTAGTCGGAGGGGGGGGGTATGTTCTCATTGGGGGATTCGGAGGTCTATTATCTGAGCCGTACTGCGACAGATATGCGCAAGGGGTTCGATGCGCTGTGCGGGGAGGTTCGTCGCGGTATGGGCCGTGATCCGATAAGCGGAGAGGTATTCATCTTTTACAATTCGAGCCGCACGCGCCTGAAGCTTCTACATTGGGAGCGGGGCGGGTTTGTGATCTATCACAAGCGTTTCGAACGAGGTATTCTTACCTTGCCTCGCAGGGATACCCGGGAGGGCGGTTGTCGGGTCTCGTGGCGTGAGCTGGTGCTGATGGTCGAGGGTGTGGAGTTGGAGCGCATACGGCCGCGCAAGCGTTACGATATTTCATTGAAAAACAACGTAAATAACGCTCGAATCTCTTTGTAAAGCTGTTTGTTTTTCGTATCTTTGAGGTATGGAAAACGTCAAGACGACAGATACTTACACCGCCTCTTTGGAGCAACGCCTCTCTGCCCTTACGGCTGAACTGGATTCGCTCCGCTCCACGGCCGAGCGTCTGTCGTCGGAGCGCGATAATCTTGCGGGTGTGGTGGAGAAGATGCATTCCGGACGTAAGTCGTGCGTGGTGGTTGCAGGAGCTCCCCGTCCACATAAAACAGGCGTCTTACGCCTGCGGCCGC
>CAZDUQ010000320.1:0-1022 GCA_964508665.1 uncultured Oscillospiraceae bacterium
TATCTCTTATTAAGAGAGTGTAAATATACACTCATGATGATGCTGATAGTCAAACAACCCTTGGGAAGCTCCTGTATAGGCTACTCCTTTAGATCCGAAACTAACGCAGGCGGACGGTTGTGAATGATGTGTGACGATGATAATCTGTTGTCATCCAAAAGGATGGAATGTATTTGAGATGAACGATAAAACATTGGAACAAGTACATAAATCGCAATGGTTTGCCATTAGGACTAGGCAGGATTTCAGAGCTGAAAAGATTCTGAGATTATTATGTGACGAGGTGTTTTTCCCAAAGAAAATTGTTCGTGTAGATGGGAAAAAGACGCGTGAATTAGCAATTATACCGCATGTATTGTTCATCAAAACAAGCCGTGAAAATGCGTTGGCTCTTGAAATGAGTGGCAGGAAACATTTGGAAACGTCAATTTCGTTTTGGATATACCGTTATCCGGATGATGATGAGATTCAAGAGATATCTCAGAGTGCGATCAATCTACTCCGATTGCTGACTGCTGATGATCCGACGCAATGTGAAATCTTCAATAAATCAGATTTTGAGAAAAATGAACAACGCGTCAGAATTATAGGTGGGATCTACAAAGGGTATGAAGGCTATGTGAAACGAGTGAAAAAAAATAAACATGTTATTGTAAAGATAGAAGGTGTGTGTCTTATTATGTTGCCTTATATCCATCCTGATTTACTTGAAAAAATAGATTAAAAAAATTCTCATATCATTTCTGTGGTGTATATACCTTGGTGTATTTTGATAGTATAAGTTGTTATAGAGTAATCAAATGGCCCTTACGTATTTTTACTGGTCAGCATCTGTATTCTGCAAGAGTGAAACGTTAGTGATTTTGAGTATGTAGGAAAAATGAAGTCATATTTAATCGAAATGCATCGAAATAAATTGTCGCGAGGAACTGTCGCGGCAGTCATAACGAACAACCTACTTTTTCCATATGAAAGGCATAGTATTAGCAGGAGGTAGCGGTACTCGTTTGTATCCTATCACC
>CAZDUQ010000321.1:0-1017 GCA_964508665.1 uncultured Oscillospiraceae bacterium
GCAGTTCATCCAGTACGGCAATATCCTCAAATACCACCTTGGTCGGGGTCATGCCATGCAAGGCGAATATCTCGGTTCGTACCGCACCGGCAAGGGAGCTGACGGGAGAGCTTTCTACATCAGCAGGGTCTAAGATTCCGCCGTCGATCAGCTTCTTGGTTTCCTTGTCATAGAGGGAATAATCCCAGCCCTCGTCGGTGTGCTGCACATGAAGGTAAACCGTATCGTCCACCAGATAGAGGGCTTCCTCGGTATCGGATTGCAGGACAGGCTCATTGATATTGGGTTCTGCGACCTCAACCACCGTTTCACGCTCTTTCATAATCTCTGCGTAGTGACGGTCAATGTCGGTGATAAACTCAGAAGAAGTCTTGTTGATGGTCTCCAAACTGGCACGGAGTTCTTTCAGCTCTTTGTCTTTCGACCATGTGGCGATGTAGCCGAAGCTGTTCTCGCCGGTGGCAATGCCGTAATAGGCACAGACAGCGAAAGAAATACTTTCGGCTTCGACCTCCTCGGTGTTGCGGTCTTTTCGCTGCTCATTCAAAAACTGATAAGCCGAAATCTCGCCGCCGATAAAGTTCAGACCTTCCTCATCGGTCAATCTCAGATAGCCTGCTTCGCCCAGCTCCAAAGGCTTTGCGGTCAGAATAGAGCCTGCGTGGTTGACCACCACATTGTTTTCCACCGTTACCGGCATCCCTGGGTCATAGTCAGAGCCACGCAGATCATAGCGGTACAGACCATCGGGAATGTCGGCAGGGGCAATACGCCCATTGGAGAACAGAGCCGGTATATCAAAAATCTCAACCTCTTGGTACTTTGCGGCATTTTTCGGTTCTTCGACCTTCGGATTGTTGTGGAGCTTGGAGTGGGCAATCTCATGCACCACGGCAGAGACGGTCTGCACTTCGCTCATGCCTTCACGAATGGTGATACTTTGATTATCCAGAGAGAAGAAACCATCCGCACCGTCTGCAATGGGTTTGATGTCGATAGGGACGGGCGAAGTCCTGC